>NZ_SOGT01000004.1:0-197730 GCF_004403345.1 Cryobacterium lyxosi | reverse complement strand
GGGCGTCTACCCCATCGCCTACCTACTCCCCGGCATCGGCATCGACGGATCCGACGCCTGGGTCGGCCTACAAATCGGCTACTCCGTCGCCGACATCCTCGCCAAATGCCTCTACGGCCTCATCATCTACCGCATCGCACGCATGAAATCATTCGCAGACGACCAAACCTTCGCCGACTCCGAACTATCCCTCGAAGACGCAACAAACCTCAACCGCGCCGCACACCGGAGTTAGCGCTAGGAGCGGGGCCTGCGGAGCCAGAAGCCGGCCGCGCAGGCCCCGCTTCGTATCGGTGGGCGCCGGCATTTTGAGCGCCAGTGTTGCGAGTGTCCGGCAGGTGCACTGTCGAAGCGAGGAGAAAGCCTGAAGGGCAGGGGCGAATGATTTGTCACTGCGGCGGCTAGCGAGATCACGCGAGCTGAAAACATCCGCTCCCCACCGACTACATAACTTCGTTACCCTCCAACATTTCCGTCACCAGCGCTGCGATCGCGCTGCGCTCCGACCGGGTCAGGGTCATATGCGCGAACAGTGGATGCCCCTTCAGCGTTTCGATCACGCTGGCCACGCCGTCGAAGCGACCGACCCGCAGATTGTCGCGCTGGGCGACGTCGTGAGTGAGCACCACGCGCGAATTCTGACCGATGCGACTCAGCACGGTCAGCAGCACGTTGCGCTCGAGCGACTGCGCCTCGTCGACGATCACGAAGGCGTCGTGCAGTGAACGGCCGCGAATGTGGGTGAGCGGGAGCACTTCGAGGATGCCGCGCTCCATCACCTCCTCGACCACATTCTCCGACACGATCGCGCCGAGTGTGTCGAATACCGCCTGCGCCCACGGCCCCATTTTCTCGCCCTGGTCGCCGGGCAGAAAGCCGAGGTCCTGGCCGCCGACCGCGTAGAGCGGACGGAAGACCATGATCTTGCGGTACTGCTGGCGTTCCAGCACGGCCTCCAGGCCCGCGCAGAGAGCGAGCGCGGACTTTCCCGTTCCGGCACGCCCGCCGAGCGAGAGAATGCCGATCTCCGGGTCGAGCAGCAGGTCAATGGCCAGCCGTTGCTCCGCTGACCGGCCGTGCAGTCCAAAGACGTCACGGTCGCCGCGCACAAGCTTGAGCGTGCCCCGGCTGGTCACCCGGCCGAGGGCCGACCCGCGGTCGGAGTGAATGACCAGGCCCGTGTTGATTGGCATGTCCTGCACCGCGCGGGAGTCCAGCATCTCTTTGTCATAGAGCACGCTCATCTGCTCGGCGCTGAGGGTGATCTCGTCCATGCCGGTCCAGCCGGAATCAACGGCGAGTTCGTGCCGGTACTCATCGGCAGCGAGGCCGAGAGAAGCTGCCTTCACCCTCAGCGGCAGGTCCTTGGAGACGACGGTCACGGTCATTCCGTCATTGGCCAGGTTGAGGGCCACGGCCAGAATGCGCGAATCGTTGTCACCCAATTGCAGGCCAGATGGCAGCACCGACATATTTGAGTGGTTGAGTTCCACCCGCAAACTACCGCCATCGCCGACCGGAATCGGAAAGTCGAGGCGCTCATGCTTGAGCCGCAGTTCATCGAGATTGCGCAACGCCTGCCGCGCAAAATACCCGATCTCCGGGTCATTGCGCTTGGATTCCAGTTCACTGATCACCACCACGGGCAACACAACGGCATGCTCGGCAAAGCGAAAGATTGCTTTGGGATCTGACAGAAGCACCGAGGTGTCCAACACAAAGGTGCGCTCGGTTTGGGAAGCGGATACCTCCACCCGGTCAGTCGCGTTCAGGTCGGTTCGATTAGCGGTCACAGCCACTCCTACCCTGCGTCACACGGACGCGGATCACTTTGGCGAGCTGGCCATCAAGCAATTCTCGAGCCGTACTTATATGGCCGTCTCGATCAGGTGCCGTACCTGATGAAAGCGACGCTACGACCTACCGGCGCAAAAAGAAACCCGACACGCCCACCAAAATCTGTCGTTCACCTTACGTTGGGACAGACGATCGGTCTGCGCTGCAGAATGCTAGTACGTGGCGGTGAGAGCGTACGCGGTGAGGGCCCCCCTCAACATAGTCACCGTGTCGGGGTCGAGGGCCGCGTGCACGCTCAGCCGCACCGTGGTGTCGCGCATGGTGGCCGAAATACCGTGGTTGTGCAGGCTCGCCACGAGTGTGGTGAGCAGTTCCGCCGGCGGTTCGAGTACGACGAGGCCCGCGCGCTCCCGAACATCGCGGGGCGAGACGAGATCGATGACGAATTCGTCGACGAGTTCGATTATTTGAGAGACATTGTCATTCATGGCCGCCTGGATGACGTCGACGCCGACATCAGCGGTCTGCTCTAAGGCTGCCGCGAACCGCGCCTGCGCGACGGAGTCACCGTTGGTCACCCGAAAAGCCCTGGCGCTGTGGCTGGGCGGGGTGACCTCGTCCCAAGGCTCAGCGGTGTCGGTGCCGACATAGCCGGAGTAGACCGGAACGAGGCGTTCGAGAGCCCGCTCACTCAGGGCCAGAAAACCGGTGCCCCAACCGGCCCGCGTCCATTTCTGCCCACCGGAAGCGACGACATCCGCTGCCTCAAAGGCTGCGTCAACGACGCCGAAGCCCTGGATCGCGTCAACAATGAGCAGGCGATCGCCGATCACCTGTCGGATACCGTCGAGGTCGGCGCGATAGCCCGTGCGGGAATCGACGAGACACACCGCGACAGCCGCGACGGCGGGGGTGAGCTGGTCGCGGATCTGGCCGGGAGTGACGCGACCCCGCACGGTCTCCAGCCACACTGGGGTGACCACGTGCAAGGTCTCAGCAGCCCGGACCGCCGCAAACGGCACGCTGGGAAAGTCGGCAGCCGACAGCAGCACGGAACCGGTCAGACCGAACATGGCCTGCATTAGGCCCGAGCTGGTGTTGGGCTGCAGCACAACCTGGTCGGGGGTAAAACCGGTGAGAGTGGATACCGCGGTGCGGGCACGCAAATCCTGCTCAGCCAGGTGATCGAGGCTGCCGAATCGGGCGCGGGACAAGACCTCATTCTGGCCGAGGATCTCTGCCATGACGACCTCGGACAGTGGGCCGACCCGACCGAAGTCGAGGTAACCGGGCTCGTTACGAAAGCCATCGGTGAAGTTCTGGAGCGAATTCATGCAGGTCCAATCGGTTGTCAAACAAATATCCCCCGCCGTTCTCCCCCGTGCCCCGGGCTACCCGCCGAACCGACGCTGGCGCCGGGAAAAATCGCGAAGAGCACGCAGGAAATCGATCTGACGCAGGTCGGGTCCGAGGGCTTCGACGAAGTAAAACTCACTATGCGCGCTTTGCCACAGCATAAAGTCGCTCAGCCGCTGCTCGCCCGAGGTGCGGATGACGAGGTCGGGATCGGGCTGACCACCGGTGTAGAGGTGCTGGCCGATCAGCTCCGGCGTGAGGGTCTCCGCGAGGTCCTCCAACGTTCCGCCGTGCGCGTGGTGGGTGGCGACAATGCTGCGCATCGCGTCGGTGATCTCAGTGCGCCCGCCGTAGCCGACCGCGAGATTCACGTGCAGTCCCTTATGCTCGCTGGTGCGGGCGTCCGCTGCATCGAGCGCTGCGACGAGCGAAAGGGGCAGGCCAGCCTTGGACCCCATCTGCTGCACCCGCCAATCGCGATAGTGCGAGAGCTCTTCGGCCAAATCGGCGATGATTTCGATCAGATCGGCGAGTTCATCAGCCGGCCGCTGGGTGAGGTTGTCGGAGGAGAGCAGGTACAGGGTGACGACCGAAATTTTGAGGTCGTCACACCATTCCAAAAATTCGCGCATCTTTGCGGCACCGGCTCGATGCCCGTGTGCAGCCGTCTGAAACCCCAGTTGCCTGGCCCAGCGCCTGTTGCCGTCGATGATCATGGCGACGTGACGGGGCAGGTGCTCCGGCGTGAGTCCGCGCCTCAGCCGGCGCTGATACAGCCTGTAGAGGAGGCCGCGCGCTGAGGGGACTTGGGGTTTCTGCACACAGTTACGCTAGTCCACTCCGGCGAGCGTTCGCGGCACTTCGACCGTGCCCTGTCGTATCCTTGCAGCATGGCCACCGAGCACGATATCCCCAATCTGCCACTGATCGAGGCGGCTGACACCCATCCGGAGGACGTCAAACCGACCTGGCGCGGCTGGATCCACGCCGGCACTTTTCCCGTGACGATCGTGGCCGGCATCGTGCTGCTCGTGCTCGCCGAGGGGTCAGCGGCCAAGATCAGCTCTGCCGTGTTCGTGCTCAGCTCGATGCTGCTGTTCGGCAATTCGGCGCTCTACCACCGCTTCAACTGGCAGCCGCGCACTCGCATTATGCTCAAGCGCATCGACCACGCCAACATATTTCTGTTGATCGCCGGTTCGTACACGCCGATCACCGTGCTCGCGCTGCCGCCAGCGAAGGCGACGCTCCTGCTCTGGCTGGTCTGGGGCGGCGCCGGACTCGGCATTATCTTTCGGGTGTTCTGGATCCACGCTCCGCGCTGGCTGTACGTGCCGCTCTACCTGGTGCTCGGCTACGGTGCACTGTTGTTCATCGTGGACTTCTTTCAGGCCAACGCCCCCATGATGACGTTGATTCTGATCGGCGGACTCTGCTACACGGTCGGCGCGGTCATCTACGGGCTGAAGAAGCCCAACCCGATTCCGGGCGTGTTCGGCTTTCACGAGATCTTCCACACCCTCACGGTGGTGGCGTTCCTCTGTCATTTCGCAGCGATTCTACTGATCGCCAGGCATCCGCTCTACCCGTAGAGCGCTGCTACTCGGGCTTGTCGTTCGGAGCGATCTCGTCGGCGTCGCGCTCCGCCTGTTCCGCTTGGAGCCGTTCTCTGATCTCAGCCCGGTACGTGGTGCGACGGATGCGACGCACGACGTCCAAGCACAACAGCACTGTCGCTGCCGCGATGAGGAAGAAAACCACGAACCCGATGACACCCGGTGTGACGGTGTTCGGATCGAAGTTGGGGTCGGGGGTCGGTGTGACGGCGAGCACGACGTTGATCGAGGCATTGAGTGACACGATCATTTGTCGTCCTGGATTCCGGCGAAGAGATCAGATTCGGGCATTTCGGTGTCTACTTTCGATTCGACAAGTTGGAAGTCTTCGTACGGCCAGGCCTCGCGTACCAAATCATTGGGCCAGAAGAAGAAGCTGCTGTCGGGCGAGACCTGGCTCGCGTGCGAGCGCAGGGCCGCATCGCGTACGTCGAGAAAATCCCCGGCCGGAACATGGGTGGTGGCGAGCTTAGGATAATCCTCCATGCGCTCCCGCGCCGCCTCGAGCGGTTCCAGAAGCGGAGAATCCGGCTCGGCCACGCTGAGCGCGAGGTACATCGCGTCGATGCGCTCAAGGTTGAAGATGCGGTCGTAATAGAGCTTGCCGATCTGCCAGGGCGCTCCCGAATCCGGGTACCGGTCAGGGTCGGCGGCCGCGCGAAATGCTTCCAGGGAGACCTCGTGACAGCGGATGTGGTCTGGGTGCGGGTAGCCGCCGTTTTCGTCGTAGGTGATCAGCACCTGGGGGCGAAACTCACGCACGAGAGTGACGAGGGGTTCGGCCGAATGCTCCAGCGGAATGTCGGCGAAGGAGTTCGGCGGCACGGACTTATCCTCGTTCATGCCGGAGTCTTCGAAGCCAAGCCAGCGGTGCTGCACGCCGAGTGCCTGCTGTGCGCCCTGCATCTCCAGGCGGCGTAAGCCTGATATGTCTCGTTCGGCCATCGCATGGCCGGCAAAAGCGGGATTGAGAATGCTTCCACGCTCGCCACCAGTGCAACTCACGATGAGCACCTCAGCGCCGAGGCTGCGGTAGTAGGCGTATGTAGCCGCGCCCTTGCTCGATTCGTCGTCGGGATGGGCATGTACAGCCATCAGTCGCAGCGTCACCATACTCCTCAGGAATGCCGGATAACCTTAGGCTAGATAACCTAAAGACCAAGCCTAATCGCTCCATGGAAAGTGTGAAATCACCAGTGCCCGTCAACAGCACGTCCACCGGAGTCCAGTCGAGCCGTGAGCCCTACCGCCTCGACGAATCAGCTGTCTCGGGCGTGCCAGCGCCCATCGAGAGTGCCGTGATTCAATCACGCTACGGTCGTACGCCCACCCGCAAGAAACGGGACCGCCGAATTCTCTGGGGACTGGGCGGTATTTTTGTTCTGGTGCTGGGGGCGTGGGTGGTGTGGACCGGTCTGGACGGGGCATCCACTCAAATCGAAGCGCGCGATATCGGCCACACCATTATCGACGCGCACAGTGTCAGCGTGACATTCGAGGTGGCGCTGCCGGTGAACCGGACAGCGAGTTGCGCCGTACAGGCGCTCAACGAGAGCTACTCTGTGGTCGGCTGGAAGATCATCGATCTGCCGGCATCGACGCTGTACAACCGGTCGTTTACCGAGATTCTGCGCACCACAGACCTGAGCAACACGGGTTTGATTTACCAGTGCTGGCTGACCTAAACTGACGTATTCGCCCCGGCAATCGTTGGGGTGTCGGCTATGTTCGCGCAGCCTCACCGGCCTTTCTTCGCTCGAGCGTAATAAAGGAGATCACTCGTGAGTACCGAGACAACGGTCACTTGGCTAACTCAGGAGGCCCACGACCGCCTCGCAGCGGAACTGGCGACACTGAGCAATTTCGGCCGGGGCGACATCGCGAAGAAGATCGAGTCCGCCCGCGAAGAAGGCGACCTCAAGGAGAACGCCGGCTACCACGCGGCGAAAGAAGAGCAGGGCAAGATGGAGGCGCGCATCCGCACTCTCACCGTGCTGCTGCGCACCGCCGAAGTCGGCCATGCTCCCGAGAGTAACGGCGTCGTCGTTCCCGGCACGGTCATTACCGCAACAATCGCCGGTGATGAAAGTCGTTTTCTCATCGGCAGCCGCGAAATCGGCGCTAACAGCGACCTTGATGTGTTCAGCGAGCAAAGCCCGCTCGGTGCAGCCATCATCGGACTCAAGGTTGGCGCGAAGACGAGCTACACCACGCCGAACGGCAAGGAAATCACCGTGCACGTCACCAACGTAGAGACGTTCACCGGAGCCTGACCCCCCACCCTCACCCGCACCGTCACCCGTGCAACCGTGCAACCGGCCCCCGCACCATAACTCCTGCAATTTGCCGCCGCGGCCAAAAAGTTACCCGGAATTTTGGGCATCCGCTTGGAAACCATCACTAATTGCAGGAGTTATGCCCCGATTGTTGACGGGCGCCCGAAAGCGGGCGGCTAGTCGATCTGGGGGTCGTAGCCGGCGGCCCGCAGCGTGTCGACGACATGCTGGCGATGCTCGGGCCCGCGCGTTTCGACGCTGACGTCGAGTTCGACCTCGCTGATGCGCAGTCCAGCCCCGTGCCGCGTGTGCAGTACCTCGATGACGTTGGCGGTGGCCTCGGCGAGCAGCTCGGAGATGCGGGCCAACTGGCCCGGGCGGTCCGGCAGCATGATGCGCAGCGTGAGGTACCGTCCCGACGCCGCGAGACCGTGGCTGATCACGCGCTGCATGAGCAGCGGGTCGATGTTGCCACCCGAGAGGATGGCCACTGTCGGCCCGGTCGGGGTGATTTTTCCGGCCAGAATCGCGGCAACCGCCACTGCTCCAGCGGGTTCGACGACGAGTTTGGCGCGTTCGAGCAGCACCAGCAGCGCCCGCGCGGTGTCGTCTTCGCTGACGGTGACGATCTCATCAACGGCGTCACGCACGATCTCGAAGTTGAGCAATCCTGGCATGGCAACGGCGATGCCGTCAGCGATGGTCGGCAGGATGCTGATCATCGTGGGTTCCCCGGCCTCGAGCGAGGGTGGGTAGGCGGCCGCATTTTCCGCCTGCACTCCGATAACCCGGATGACACGCCCCTCGCGTGCGGCACGCTGCTTGAGCGCACTGGCCACGCCGGAGATGAGCCCACCGCCCCCGATGGGGACGATGACCGTTTCGAGATCAGGAACCTGATCGAGGATTTCCAGGCCCAGCGTGCCCTGCCCGGTGACGACATCCACGTGATCGAACGGCGGTATGAGGATCGCGCCGGTCTCGCGCGCGTATTCGGCCGCGGCAAGGAGTGGTTCGGTGACGGTCGTACCGCGCAAAATCACCTCGGCCCCGTAGTCACGCGTCGCCGACAACTTGGGCAGCGCTACGCCGACCGGCATGAAGATGGTGGCTTTGATGCCGAGCTCCCGGGCGGCGAAGGCCACGCCCTGGGCGTGGTTGCCGGCCGAGGCCGCGACGACGCCACGAGCTTTCTCCTCGTCGGTGAGCTTGGACAGCCGATTGTAGGCGCCCCGAATTTTGTACGAGCCGGTGCGTTGCAGGTTCTCACACTTGAGGTATACCGGCGCCCCCAGCACGTCGGCGAGGTACCGCGAGCTCTCCATCGGGGTCACATCGGCGACCTTCGCGACGACCGCGCGCGCGGCCTCGAATTCAGCGAGGGTGGGTGCAACAAGGGTGGTCTCGGGCATGTCTTAGTTCTCCGAACTGTCGTGCTGGGCGCCAGGTGCGCTAAAAGCTGAGGGCGTGCTGCGGGGGGATCCGCCACCGGTCGTCGGGATGCTCCGGGGACGAACCCGGGCCGTGCGGGCCAGCGCAGTGCCGGAGCGATAGCCCGGTCGGCTTTGCGGTACCGTCTGCCACAGCACCGAACCTCTCGTCGGCACTGCAGCGGGTGGATTGGAGCGCCACGCGCCGCCAGCGATGTAGCTGGTCATCGCGTTCAACACGGCGGCGACGGGCACGGCGAACAGAGCACCGGGGATTCCGGCGAGCAGGGCACCGGATGCGACGACCAGCACGACGGCCAGCGGATGCACCTTGACGGCTGTTCCCATGATGAGCGGCTGCAGAACGTGTCCTTCGACCTGCTGCACGAGCAGTACGACGCCGAGCATGGCGAGGGCGACGGCCCAGTTATTGAAGATGAGGGCGATGATGACGGCGACGGAACCGGTGGCAACGGCACCGACAATGGGGATGAACGAGCCGAGGAACACCAAGATTCCAATCGGTATGGCCATCGGCACGCCGAGCAGGGCGGCACCGACGCCAATGCCGACCGCGTCGATGGAGGCGACCAGAATCTGCACGCGGGCGAAGTTGCCGAGCGTAGTCCAACCGGCGATACCGGCGCCATCGACGGCAGCGCGGGCGCGCAGGGGAAAGAATCGTACAATCCAGCCCCAGATCGCCTTGCCATCGATGAGGATGAACAGCAAACTGAACAGCGCGAGCAAAAGCCCGGTCAGCAAGTGCCCCAGGGTTGTCCCTACCGAGAGGGCACCGCTGATGAACACGGCGCTGTCATTCTGGATCGCGATCCAGCCCTGCTGCAGATAGTTGGTGATCTCGGTATCCGACAATTGCAGAGGAGACGCCGCGAGCACCGATTTGAGACTGTCAAAACTCGCGGTAAGGCGATCGCTCAAACCGACAGTACCCTCGGCTATCTGCGTGGATGCCAGCGTGACCAGCCCGGCGACAAGCACCAGCGTACCCAGCATCGCCACGGCCACGGCCACACCCTTCGGCCAGTGGTGCCGCACCAGAAAGGCCACGAAGGGAATCAGCAGGGCCGATACGAGCACGGCGACGAGCAGGGGAATGACGATGAGGCGCAGCTGAATGACGAGAAAGATCAAAATGGCAATGGCCGCGGCGACCACAATCAGCCGCCAAGACCAGGCTCCAGCCAAGCGGATGCCGGCCGGCAGGTTCTCATCAACGCCATTGAGGGCAGGCGTCGCGGCCACCAGCTCGACCGGCGCAGCGCCGAGATCGGATCCGGACTGATCGGTGCTCTCGCGCGCTCGGACGGCTACACGCCGGCGGCGCAGCCGCAGCTGCGCACGCGCGCCTGGACTGCCCGTGGATTCGCTCACTCGCTCATTCTAAGACCGCCCGGCGTACCGCACAGATTACGCGCGGCTTCGGCTTCCGCCCCACCTGACTGTCAACATTTACTACTCGGTATCGCCCCTGCGCTTGCGCGTGTCTGCTTCGATGACGGGGAGGGTGACTCCGCCGGTTTCAGTCCCAAGCTTCCAGACGAACAACACGCCAACGAGTCGAGGAACGGCGAACGCGGCAACGGTCAACCCACTATGGATACGTCGTGCTCAGATCCCTGACCGCTAGAATTGAAGCAATGCCAGAGACCATCTCCCCCGCTCTGGCGCGCCGCATCGCATTGGCCGCTCAGGGGTTCGGCTCACGAACCGCCACGGCAATCGGAATCCGTCAGCTCACCGGTCTCGTCAACCGGATCGAACTGCTGCAGATCGACTCGGTCAACGTCTTCGAACGCAGCCACTATATGCCGGCATTCAGCCGGCTCGGCGCTTACGACAAGGCACAGCTCGACCGTTTGACCACCGGCCGCGAGGCCCGCTTCACAGAGTATTGGGCGCACGAGGCATCGTTTCTGCCGGTCGAGATGTGGCCGCTGTTCCACTGGCGAATGCAGCACTTTCGCGACCGCTCAGCCCAAAACACCAACGATTGGTCGAACGCCAACCGTCCGATGCTGGATTGGCTCCTAGCCGAGCTTGCCGCCCATGGGCCGATGCCCGCGAGTGCGATCGAGCACGATGCCAACAGACGCCGTGGGCCGTGGTGGGGCTGGTCCGACGTGAAGACCGGGCTGGAGACGCTGTTCCGCTGGGGCGACGTGGTCAGCGCCGGACGCATCCGCTTCGAACGGGTCTATGCCCTGCCCGAGCAGGTCTTCTCCCCCGAGTTACTCGGTCAGGGCATTTCGAGTACGGATGCCCATCGCGAGTTGGTCAGCCGATCGGCCCGGGCCCACGGCATCGGCACGATGAAAGATTTCGCCGATTACTTTCGACTGAAGTCAGCACCGACCCTGGTCGCGATCCGCGATCTCGAAGAGGCCGGCGAATTGATCCCGGTGCAGGTGCTCGGCTGGGGCACGGGGCGCACTCCGGGAGCGGCCTGGCTGCACCGCGATGCCCGACTGCCGCGCAGCATGGACGCGCAGGCGGTCTTGTCACCGTTCGACCCGGTGGTTTGGGAGCGCGCCCGTGCCCTGCGCCTGTTCGATTTTCATTACCGCATCGAGATCTATACTCCGGAGCCAAAGCGTGTGTTCGGCTACTACTCGCTGCCGATTCTGCTCGGCGACACGGTGGTCGGCCGGGTGGACCTCAAAAACGACCGGCAGGCCGGCGTGCTTCGGGTGCAATCAGCCTGGGCTGAACCATCGTCACCAGCGGATGCCGCCGCTAGGCTCGCACTCGTGCTGCGGGAGGCCGCCACGTGGCAGGGGCTCGACGAGATCATCGTAGTGCCACGCGGTAACCTCGCGGCGGGGCTCGCCTCGGAGCTGGACTAGGTTCGCTTCCGTCCACGTGGTGCCTGGCCGGATTCGTTTTTCTGCCTCCGGCTTCGTGCCGTCGACCAGCCCGGATCAGCCCGCGAAGTTGGCGGCCGCTGGGCCCCCTCTGTTATTCTGGTCAGCAATCGAAGGAGCATCTTGTGGCAGTCATTTCTCGTGGCTTCATCGGCCGCGGTGGCGAAGCGAACCCCGACCTTCCGGCCGGGCAATACCTCACCGCAGACTTCCCTGTGCTGTCCGCCGGGCCTACCCCCCACATCGACACCGTCGACTGGCAGTTCAGCATCCGCACGGACTCAGACACCCTGCACACGTGGAGCTGGGATGAGTTGCACGCGCTGCCCATCGAGGATATCCACACCGATATTCACTGTGTCACTCGCTGGTCGAAGCTCGGTACGAGCTGGCGGGGCGTCTCTCTCGATACCCTGTTCGCGAACGTCACAACGAGCGACAAGTTCGTGATGGCACATTCCTACGGTGGGTACACCACAAATGTTCCGCTCGCCGACCTGCTGGGTGGCCAGGCCTGGATTGCCCTTGAGTTCGACGGTGAGAAGCTCGATCCGGAGCATGGCGGTCCGGCGAGACTGCTCATCCCCCACCTGTATTTCTGGAAAAGCGCCAAATGGATTCAGGGCCTGGAAATGCAGAGCCAGGATGAACCCGGGTTCTGGGAGCAGAACGGCTACAACATGTACGGTGATCCCTGGCTCGAACAGCGCTATTGGTGACGGGCACGAGTGAGGCCAGGGACGGCCGCATCGGCAACTGGAAGGTGGGCGTCGTGACCTCGATCCGGCGGGAGAGTGCGTCTGGCCGCAGCATCACGATCGACGTTCCGGGGTGGGGCGGCAACATCGCCGGTCAGCACACTGATGTGCGGCTGACCGCTTCCAATGGCTACACCGCAGTACGCTCCTACTCCGTGGCGTCGGCCGGTGTCGGTGACCGGATCGAGCTCGCGGTCGACCGCCTGCCCAGCGGCGAGGTGTCACCGTACCTGGTTGACACGCTTCGCGAGGGCGACGAACTCGAGCTGCGCGGCCCCCTGGGCGGCTGGTTCGTCTGGACGCCGCAGCAGGCCGAGAACGTGCAGCTCATCGGCGGCGGATCGGGGATCGTTCCCCTGATGGCAATGATCCGCTCGCACGAGGCATCCGGCAGTACGACGCCGTTCCGGCTGCTCTACTCGGTGCGCACGCCGCTAGACGCATTCTTCCGCGCTGAGCTCGAGTCCCCGTCGGCCAACCTCGAGGTGACCTGGATCTTTACTCGCCACGCGCCGAGCGGATGTTCCCGGCCCGCCGGGCGCATCACCGCCGCCGACCTGGAGGCCCATGGCTTTCCGGCCGCTCTGGCACCGACGGTGTTCGTGTGCGGGCCAACCGGATTCGTCGAGACTGTCGCGACCGCGCTCGTCGCCCTCGGGCACGAACCGGACCGCGTCAAGACCGAACGGTTCGGAGGCGCGTAATGGGCGAGCACATCGACGGGAACGCCCTCGCGGGCCCCCTGTCGGACCTGTTCACGTTCGACCCGACCACCGCATCCGCTCGCTGTTCCGGATGCGGTGACGTGTCGGTTCTCGCGCGTGCGATGGTTTACGCCGAACCGGACACTCTCGTCGTTCGCTGTGCGCACTGTGACGACGTGCTCATGGCCATCGTGCAGGCGCCCGATCGGTTCTGCATCGAACTGCGGGGCATGACCTGGCTGAAAATCCCCCGCTAACGTTCCGCGCGAGACCACACGTAATCTCTCGGTGCAGCTGCGCACCGACTCAGAACTTGCTGCCCATGGCCGTGAGGCGCTCAATGCGATCGGCGATCGGCGGGTGCGTCGCGAACAGCTTGCCCATGGCACCCTTCTTCAGCGGGTCGGAGATCCAGAGGTGCGCCATCGAGCTGTTCTGCTTCTGCATCGGGCGACCGTACTCGCCGAGTTTGGCCAGCGCCGAGGCGAGGGCGTCCGGGTGTCGCGTCGTCAACGCGCTCGTCGCATCCGCCAGGTATTCGCGCTGGCGGGAGATGGCGAGCTGTACCACAGTCGCGATGAGCGGAGCTACGATCATGGCGACGAGGCCGAACACCATGACGACGGGGTTGCCGTTGTTGTTATTGCGGCCGAAGAACGCCATGCGCAGGAACATATCGGAGATGAAACCAATCGCCACGACGAGGCCGAAGACGACCATCGACACTCGAATGTCGTAGTTGCGCACATGGCCGATCTCGTGGGCCATGACGCCCTCAAGCTCGGAATCGTCCATGATGTCGAGCAGTCCGGTGGTGGCGGCGACGATCGCGTGTTTCGGGTCGCGGCCGGTGGCGAACGCGTTCGGTGCCGGGTCGTTGATGATATAGACCTCGGGCATCGGAGTACCGGTCGTGATCGACAGGTTCTCGACGATACGCCACAGCCTGGGATGATCGGACTGGCTGTTGACCCTGATGCCACCGCTCATGGAGATGGCCTGGCGACCCGCCGCGTAGTACTGAATGATGACGTACAGGGCGGTGATGACGACCGTGGCGATGAGAATGCCGTAGCCGCCACGGCCGTAGACAGCATTGGCCAGCCAGCCGAGCCCCGCGATGATCACGAAGAAGAGAATCATAATAAAAACAGTGTTGCGTTTGTTTTTAGCTATCGCGCTGTACATCTAGTGCTCCGTTAGAACTGTACGCGGGGCGGCTCCGCAATCGCTGCGGAATCGGCCACCTCAAAGAATTCGCGTTCGGTGAACCCGAGGTTGACGGCGAACAGGTGGTTGGGGAAGACCTTGATCTTGGTGTTCATCTCACGCACGCCACCGTTGTAGAACCGGCGAGCAGCCTGGATCTTGTCCTCGGTGTCGACGATCGCACCCTGCAGTTGCAGGTAGTTCTGGCTGGCCTGCAGCTGCGGGTACGCCTCAGCGACGGCGAAGATGCTCTTCAGCGCGGTCTGCATGTGGTTCTCAGCAGCGGATGCGTCGGCCGGGCCTTGGGCAGAGAGCGTTTCGGCCCGCGCTTTGGTCACGTTCTCAAATACGCTCTTCTCGTGCGCCGCGTAGCCCTTGACCGTTTCGATCAGGTTGGGCAACAGGTCGGCACGGCGCTTGAGCATCACCGTGATGTCGCTCCAGGCTTCGTCAACGCGCACGTTGAGCGTTACGAGGGAGTTGTAGGTCGACCAGAGGTAGATACCCACAATGGCGACGAGTGCGACAACGATCAAAACCGGGATGAGCCATTCCATGGCAGCGTCTCCTTGCAAATTGGCACGATGTGTACGTTGGCACGGAGACATGAACTGGCCAAACGACCCCCCGTGCGTACCTGCCTATACTAACGGCGACCCCGGAGGCTCCCACCCGCCTCTCATGACACTCCTAGCAAGCTCAAGGCGCACAGGGATCCCGCGACAGCAGGGCGAGCGCTGGTCAGCCGGGCTCTTCGACGTCGAGCAAAACCTCGTTGCGGCGCAGAAACCACGGCTTGAACGGCGGATCGAATCGTGCGAATCTCGGTGACCCCAAGACGCTGAACCCGGCAGCGGCGAGCGCCCCGCGTAACTGGTCAAGATGCTGTTCATAACGAGTCTGACTCCAGCGTCCGCTGAAGCGGAGTGCACCGGCCAGGCTTGCGGGTACCGTGCGCAGGTGCACGGCGGGGTCCGTGGGTTCCGGCGCTGTTTGGGCCGTCAGGTCTTTGGGGAGCACAAAAGCGACCCGGAATTGTTCACCGGCTGCTGCGCCAGAGGCATCTTCCACGCTCTCCTGCAGCACTGGCGCGGTCATCGCGATCTTTTCTGCGGCATCCGTTTGTATTACCGGCGCCGTCATGGCGATTTTCTGGAGCGAGCGGTTGGCTCCGGTGATGTACGCGAACAAATATCGGAAGGCACGATTTCCAGCGTCTTCGAACGGGCCATCGGTAATGACCTCGGCCACCAGATGCGCTGGGTATCGGCGCAACTCGAAATCGTCGTAACTCTTCACGATTTGATAGGGCTGCTGCTCGGTCATGCACCGAAGCTACTGCAGGTGGCTGGATTCCCGCTCCCCGCTGTGATCGCCAACCGCAGGGCAGACTACCGGGATCACGGGCGTCGGCCCACCGAGGCCTGGAAACGGATCAGATATCCATCCGGGTCCTGCACGAGAAACTGAGCGACGCCAGACTCTCCAGCGCCCGTTCGGTACCATTTCGTCTCTGGCTCCATGAAGAGCGGCCAGCTGGCCTCGCGAAAGGCACGCACCAACGGATCAATCGATGCCACGGAGATCTGGAAGTTGATACCACGGCCGAAGGGACTCTCCAGCGCCCCCGGAAGCCAGTTTCGGCCCTCGCCCCGCTGCTCGATCATCACATGGGCCGTGCCTCGCGCGATGTAGGCAAACCCGTCAGCGGGGCGGTCGTACTGCACCTCGAAACCGCCGAGACCGCACCAGAAATCCAAACTCTTCGCAAGCGATGTGACGAGAAGCTCCGGCACGAGGCTAGGTTCCGGCGTACTGCGCGAGGTAGTCAAAGATTCAACGCAATTCTTTTCGGAACCAGTGATTCGCGTACGGGTCGGTGTTGTGCGCTTCACCCTCGATGAAACCGACCAAGGCATAGAGGCTGCGCGCCTCGATGAGGTCGGTTCGCGTGTCCAACCGCAGTGCCGTGAGCCCCTGCGCGCGGGATTCACTTTCCAGATTCTGCATGAGGAGCCGGCCCACCCCCTGACCTCGGGCAGTTGGTTCGACAAAGACCCTGGTCACCTCACCGATATCGCCAGGGCGAATGCGCATTCCGGCACAGCCGAGCACGGCGCGCCCCTGGCGGGCGAGCAACAGCAGCCCGGTTGGTGCAACGAGGTCGTCGCTTGGGTACCCGGCCTGGGCCGCAACGATTTCCTGCTGGAGCGCAGGTCGCCCGTGGTAACGACTCACGATGTCGTCATAGTAACGAAGTGACACCTTCTCGGCTTCAGCCGATGCCGGCGCCGCTGCAGACACAAGTATCGGCAGCACTGGCATCATGCGTCCCACACTACTGGTCGCGCCGACGAGGTATCCGGTAGGTGGAGAGAGCTCCGGCGCTGATGCGACCTCGTGCGCCCGACGTCTGCGCCATACAGATTGACTGAGATGGCCGCACAGGCGCCCACCGGTGCGGCTGCTGGGCGCTCGGCGTGGCCTGAAAATCACCGATTATGGGCTTGACAGGGCTGGTACCGCGGCGAAGAGTTCGTTCATGGTGAACAAGTCCGCCCCCGCGGTCGAGGCGACCGATCTGCATGTGCGATGAGGCAAGCATCCGGTGCTGCACGGGTTGTGCTGTGCTGTGCTCGGCGCCCGGCGCTCCGCGCAGCGACGTCGACCGGGTACTGGCCCCGACAGATCTCACGAGTCAGGCGGTCAGCTGGTGGGGTCGCTGTCCGGCGGGCAGCGCTCGAGCTACCGATTGGCCAGGGCATGCTGCAGCCAGCGGTAGCTCAGCTTGGGAGTGCGCGTGCGGCGGTCATTAGCGAAGTCAACGTGCACGAGGCCGGCGGGCTGGGTGTAGCCAAAATCCCACTCGAACGCGTCGAGCAGTGACCAGAACGTGATGCCGGCTAGGTCGATGGGCGCGGCGGCATCGAGGGCGGCCAGAAGGTGCTCGGCCAGGTAGTCGACGCGGGCGGTGTCGTTCACGTTGTGACGGGCATCCGCTTGGTCAGCGAAGGAGCCGCCGGCCAGCGAGAGGTAGACCGGCGGTAGGTCGGGGTAGCGCTCGGCCAATTCGGCGAGCGCTACGGCCACGTACTCCGGGGCGTTGACAGCGCCGGCCGCGGTGGTGGGGTGTTCTCGAAACGGCTCGAGGTGGAATGGCCACGACGTGGTGGGAATCAGCTGGCCGTCGGGCGTTTTCAGCACCGTCGCACCGGCGGCGACGCGGGCGGGCCCCGTGTAGCTGACACCGTAGAAGTCGAGCGGCTGGTGGATCGTGCGCAGGTCGTCCGGGTCGGCCTCGAGCAGGGTTCGTAGTTCGAGCGCGAACGGTTCAAGTGGGTCGGGGTAGTGACCGAGCAGCACGGGGTCGGCGAACAGGCGGTTCGTCAGCAGATCGTAGAGCGCGGCGTACGAGCGATCCTGGTCGCGGTCGGTTGCGGACTGTACCGGGGTGTGGGAGTTGACGAGGCCGATACGGCCGCGCACGTCAGCAGCGCGCAAGGCCTGCACGGCGAGTCCATGCCCGAGCAGTTGATGGTGCGCGGTCGGCAACGCGTCGAAGAGCAGGGTGCGGCCGGGCGCGTGGGTGCCCAGCGCGTAGCCCTTCATGGTGACCGTGGCCGGCTCGGCAAGGGTCACCCAGGCGTCGATGCGGTCGCCGAACGCCTCCGCCACCGCGTGGGCATAGTCGCCGAAGCGACCGGCGGTGTCGCGGTTCAGCCAGCCGCCGCGCAGGGCTGCTGGCAGGTCGAAGTGTGAGAGCGTGGCGGTCGATTGAATGCCGTCGGCCAGCAACGCGTCGAGCAAACGGTCATAGAACGCGAGTCCATTTCGGTTGAGGGCGCCACGGCCCTCCGGCTGCAGCCGGGTCCAGCCAAAGGAGAACGCATAGCAATCGACGCCGAGGTCGCGCAGCAGAGCGGTGTCAGCGGCGTAGTTCTTCACATGGTCGGCCGAGACGGAAGCGTTCGAACCGTCGCGGATGCGCCCGGAAACCTGGCTGAAGGCGTCCCAGACGCTGTCACCGCGACCGCCATCACGGGCGGCACCCTCGATCTGAAAGGCTGAGGTCGCCACGGCCACCTCGAACCCGGTCGGCAGGCGATCACCGAGCTCAGCAGCGCGGTGTTCCCAATCGCGGGCAGCGACAGCGCGATTCGATGGTGCTGCCGGGGTACGAGGCGTGGGATTCATGGCGGCGAGGCTCTTTTCGGCGGGTGATGCGGAGCATCCGCTTCGTATAAAGGTTGTCACGTTTAGAGCCGGGTAGAAACGCCTCGAAGAGTTCCTCTGGTTTGTTACCTTATTCCGGGCGGGAGAGGTTGACTTTCTCACCGTCTGCCCCTCAAATTGGGGCAGGGGGTGAGTTGTGTCCGAATCGGCTCGTATCGCAGTGCGGGGCAAAACGGTGCGCCCCCGCCAGTTCCGCTGCGTTGTGGCCATCGTCGCCCTCCTGCTCGCCTTCACCTTCGCCCTGGCCCTGGCGACACCCGCACCCTCGATGGCACAGACCGACGAGACCCCGGCTCCAGCCACCGGGCAGCAAACGACGCCCGACGCGACCCCCACGGCCACCGCGGAACCGATCCCAAACACGACGACCAACTCCGCGCCGAGCCCCCGGATCGAGAGCCCGGGCAACGGGCAATTCATCAGCAGCAACCGCACCACTGTTTCGGGGTCGAAAGCTGCCGACCAGGAGATTCAGTTGCTGTCACCGCGCGGCGGCGACCCCCTGTGCATCGTCGACGACTCATCGACCTCATGGAGCTGCGGCAACGTCTACCTGCCGAACGGCCCCAACATCACCCTGCGCGTAGTGGTGACCGGTGTTCCCAGCCTGAGTGACGACATTGCCGTCGCCGTACTCGGCGCCCCAACGGTACTCGGCGGCCTGACCGGGTTGGAATCCAACGGCTGGGTGCGCGGAACCGGTCACCCACAGGCCACCGTGACGGCATCCTTGCCAAATGATGCCACCTGCGCCAGTCAGGTCGACGGTTCCGGTGCCTGGGCTTGCCTGTTCTCCGGCACGCTCACGAACGGCAGCCAGGACGTCACCGCCAGCCAGACTTCAACGTTCAGCAACCCGTCAACGTCGAACGCGAGCGCGCCGGTGACAATCGTGTTCGATATCACCGCACCGGATGCCCCGATCGTCACGGCTCCCAGCGCCGGCACGCAGGTTCCGGTCGCCGGCACCCAATACACCGGAACCGGAGAAACCGGTGCCACCGTCACGGTGTTCGCCGGCGCCTACTCGGTCTGTTCTGCACCCGTGACCGCCGGAACGTGGACCTGCTCGGCCGGCGGCGTGGCCGCCGGGTCTTACTCGGTCATCGCCGTGCAGAAAGATGACGCCGGCAACGTCGGTCCGGGCAGCGCTCCCCTGTCGGTCAGCTACGTCGCCGAGACGACAGCGGCCCCGACGCCGTCTGAGTCCGCCCCGGCAACGCCACCGGTCACGCCGACACCGAGCGTGGCGGCCTCGCCGCCACCGGACGGTTCCGTTGCCGTGCCCGGAGCTCCTCCACAGTCTTCACAGCCTTCACAGCCTTCGCCCAGCGCGGCGCCGGGTACCAACGCGCCCGACCCGGAAGCTGCAGAGCCGAAGCGCAATGGGAAAGCGGCATCCGTTTTCCCCGGCCAGTGGAATGACCCGACCCGGTTTGCTGCGGCCATCGGTCCGACCGGCAGCGACTCTCCGTTTCTCTGGTTGCAGGCCGGACTGCTCGCCGTCGGCGCGCTGCTTTTGATCGCGGTGCCGCTACGAATGCTCGCGGGTACCATTTCCCGCACCCGCGGCGGCCGACCGCTTCGGGCGCTGCCGTCATTTGCGGGACGAAACCGAGTGCGTGAAGAATTCGAGGTCGCACCGACGATAAACCCCAACCGGTGGCTGCGCGGTGGCGCGGCTTTGTTGGCCGCCGCGACCTTTGTCATGCTGTCAGGTCCCGTCGTCGACCAGCCGGCCTACCTGCGCCTACTCGTCGCCGTGGTCATCGGGCTGGTCCTGGTCAACGCGGTGGCCATTCTGGTTCCACTGTGGTGGAGTTCGCGCGTGTTGCGCCAGAACGCAACAGCCACTTTTTTGCCGCGTTACCTGCTGATCATCGCGGCCGCCGCGATCGCCTCCCGAATGTTCGACGTGCATCCCGCCCTATTGTTCGGGCTACTGGGCAGTATCACCCTCTCGGCCACAACGGATGCCTCGGGCCAAGACGGCGCGCAGCCCACGGGCGCGCAGCGCGGCCAGCTCGCCGCGGTCCGGGTGGGTGCGCTCACAGCCTTCGCCGTTCTCGCCTGGTCCCTCGGGTCGCTGCTGCCCGGCGCCACTGATTTCACCACGTCGCTCGCCGCGGAGACCATCAACACGATCGTGCTCGCTGCCATCGGCTCAGCAGTGCTGATTCTGGTGCCGATCGGCCATACCAGCGGGCGCCGTATCCTGGCCTGGTCGCCTCCGCTGTGGGCAGGTCTGACCGTCATCACCTGTGGCATGCTGTTCGCAGCGCTCGCCCCCGTGATTGAACAGCTCGAGAACGACGGCACCGGGATGACACTCTGGATCGCTGCCGCCACCTTCGCGTCGCTGTGCGCGAGCGCGTGGGTCTGGCAGCGCTTCGTCACCCCGACACAGCGTTAGCTCGCTGCAAGCGGTATCGTACACATGTGCGCCTTGGAGTCCTCGATGTCGGTTCGAACACCGTCCACCTGCTGGTTGTCGACGCGCACGAAGGGGCCCCGCCCGTGCCGATGGCCGCCGATAAGAGCGTGCTGCGCCTCATGCGCTACATCACGCCCGAGGGTGCCATCAACGATGAGGGTGTCGCTGCGGTTCTAAAATCTGTGCAGCATGCAGCGGATGTTGCCCAGCAGCACAACATCGACGAACTGCTGCCGTTCGCCACCTCGGCGCTGCGTGAGGCGACCAACGGTCCAGAGCTGCTCGACCGGGTCGAACAAGAAACCGGTGTCTCCCTGCAGGTGTTGTCGGGTGAAGACGAGGCCCGGTTAACTTTTTTGGCCGTGCGACGCTGGTACGGCTGGTCGGCCGGCAATATTCTTCTGTTCGACATCGGCGGCGGGTCGCTGGAGATCGCCGCCGGCGGAGCTGAGTTTCCCGAGGTCGCCCTGTCCCTGCCGCTAGGTGCCGGGCGCAGCACCGTCGGATTTCTGCACCACGATCCTCCACTGCCGGACGAGGTGACTGCGTTGCGCAAGCACGCAGCATCCGTTTTACACGATGTCGTCAGAGCGTTCGCGCATCTGCCGGCACCGCACCACATTGTCGGGTCGTCCAAAGCGATTCGGTCGCTGGCCCGCTTGGCCGGGACGACCTCGGACGGTGTCGGAGCCGCTGACCGGCTGCGCCTCGGCCGTACCGAACTCGATGACTGGGTACCGCGCCTGGCCCGCATTCCCGCCGAAGCCCGCCCGGCGCTGCCCGGCATCACCGCCGATCGCACCTTTCAGATCGTGGCCGGCGGCATTGTGCTGAGCGCGGCGATGGCCGCATTCGGGGCTGCGGAACTCGAGGTGTCGCCGTGGGCACTGCGCGAGGGCGTTATTCTGCGCTACCTCGACCGTCTGCGCTGATCGGTACTAGCATTCGACCGACCTTGGGAGAACTCTGATGCGAAAACTGACCGCCGGCCTGTTCATGTCTCTCGATGGCGTGGTCGAGTCGCCGAACCTCTGGCAGTTCGACAGCTTTGACGAGGAGCTGGGTGTCGAGATGACCACCATGATGAACCGCGTCGACACGGTTGTGCTCGGTCGAGTCGGCTATGAGGAGTGGGCCGGCTACTAGCCCGGCACCGAAAACGATGACCCGTTCGGAGCATTCATCAATCCGGTGCAAAAATTCGTCGCCTCGCGCACACTGACCGGCGACCTGGCCTGGCAGAATTCGACGCTGGTCACCGGCGACCTCACCGAATTCGTGACAGACCTGAAGCGCACAGAGGGCGGCGAGATCTCCTTGATCGGCGGTATCTCTTTGGTGCGGCAGCTCTTGTTTGCCGGGCTGCTCGACTCGCTCTCCCTCATGACACACCCAGTAGTCGCGGGAGAGGGACGTCATTTGTTCGAGCCGACCGACCCGGTGACTCGGCTGACGCTTCAGTCATCGGTGATGACGAGCAAGGGCAACGCCGTGCTCACCTACGGCCCGCGCAGGGACTGATGTGGTGCCGCCCAGATCGGTGAGAACGGCCGACACCATGACCGACTACCCCACGCCGATCGACCGCTGCTCCCTCCGTGAACCTGAGACCTATTTCAGCGGATCGTTTCCCCAGTTCATGAGCGAGTAGCGCCATCGTGAGTGCTCGACATCGGACTCTGGTCCCTGGGCCCCGTGCCGCTTCACGTAGCCGACCACCTTATGCATGTGTTCAATATCAGACGCGGTCAGATCGGCTTTCTTCTTTCCAAGAATCGTCACGATCCTGCGGCCAGACCTATGCCCGATGGACTCTCCATTGCCATCGTCTTTCTGGCCGACCTCCCGGGATTCGTCGGTGTCGAGCCACGACGTGATTTCACTGGCGGTCATCGTGACCGCCTTTTTCCAGTCATCCCAGACCGCATCGACATCGTTCGCTTTATCTGCCATGAATCAATCATCGCGGTGATGGTGCACGGCAACAAGGGGTGCTTCAGGCTTCGGTTTGATCTTTTTGACCTCGTTGTGCGCGGACGCACGAAGAGAAAGCCACCGTCGCAATCGAGCATCCAAGCAAAATCTGACGGGACGGTGCACGAGTACATCGCCGGTGGCGCGTCGCCCGAGAATTGATGCGTCCAACTGCCCACCTCTCACGCGACATCGCGTCGATGCGACGTCCTACGGACCCGGCGCCTCAACGTGGGCAACCATCTGCACCCGCCGCCCATATCGGTCAAGCCCAAGTTCGCCCTCGATACCGACAAGGGAACGATGGAATTGCGTTGCTGGTTCTTCCTCCACAAAACCGGCGCTCGCATAGAACGGGGCGTTCCAAGGGACGTCTGCGTAAGTGCGAAGCGAAATGCGATGGTAGCCGCGCTTTTGCGCGTGAATTTTGGCGGCCTCTACGAGCGCTCGACCCCAGCCCTTTCGCGCATCAGCCGGTGCTACGGACAGCTGATGCTCCGCTACCCCAGAACACATCGCTGTTGGGCCTTCCCATAACAAGCTGATACGTCTATGGTGCTCATCGTTTTCATAGTTGACGAAAGATGATTTTCAGAATAGACATTAGGTAGTTGAACCGATACGCCTCGCCTTACTGTGGGCCGGCCCGCTTGATTATGAGCGGCCGCAAATCATCCTGGATTCACAGTGAGCGTCGACACGATTTCTCCGAGCCCGAAAGACGGAACGCACATGGCTATCAGCCTCACCGATCTCGAACTCTCGACCCTCGACAGCGTCATCACCCCTGTCGACCCCAATGACGACTGGATCGTCACGGACGGCGGTTCGGCTATCCGTTGCGACATAGAAGGTATGAGCGAAGAGCTTGCAGAAGTCCCTGTAGAGCACCGATCGGCACAGACGTTGGAGGCCCTTCGGGCCTACCAAGCGGATGCGCGTGCCGCCCGATTGAAATGACCCAAACTCTGCTTCGTATTCTCAAATCATCAATAGCTGCCTGCTACCAGCATCGTTAAACGATCCCGCCACGAGTTCGTCCGTCAAGTCGCTTCCGCTACAAACCGTTCGCCGACC
The DNA here is from genome assembly GCF_004403345.1 of Cryobacterium lyxosi. NCBI lineage: Bacteria > Bacillati > Actinomycetota > Actinomycetes > Micrococcales > Microbacteriaceae > Cryobacterium > Cryobacterium lyxosi. The sequence continues at coordinate 173,981 of NZ_SOGT01000004.1, read as the reverse complement.
GATTCGATCTGAGGAAGGGCACATGATGATTGATATTGCAAGCTCCGTATTCGGCGTTATTGGGATCGTTGTTTTCTCTGTCTGGTTTTTACTGACGATCGCATTTCAGAAAAATAATCTGCTCAGCCGGCTAACTAAACGGTTTGACCGGTTCACACTCATACCAAAATGGTCATTTTTTACGCCAGATCCCGGCGCGAGTAACTATCACTTTGTTTACCGCAGTCGCGACGATGAAACGAGCGTCAGTCCATGGTTGGAGTTAGATTTATCCCCGAGAGGAATTCTCTTTCCCCTTTGGAACCCGCGAAAACGCTACCGAGAGGGCATGATCGAATTGTTTCAGCTGCTGGCGCTTTCCAGTATCAACAGCCCTGCAGAGCGGCTTCAGTTCACCGCGCCATACATAATCTTGCTTGACGTTGCGCGCAAGCGACTCGGAGGTTCATTGTCGTCGCAGGCGTTCTACCAGTTTGCTTTGGTTGAAACACGCGGTCCGAGCGGAGCTTCTGTGCCACGCGTTCGTTTTTATTCGCTGACTCACCCGGTGTCATAAGCCATGTTGACAGTCGAAAGCGCCGCACGAATTACCGCCATCATCGTGGCAATAGGAATTCTTCAAGGTTCTCTGCAATTGCTTTTCAGTTTAAAAGAATTCGGCTCGAGCGGGCTGTTTGACTGGAATAGCAGGCAGATCCTCGCTAGGTCACACGGTGCGTCACGTGGATGGATGGTCGGGCACAGCGGCTCAGTGTGGCTACGCATCGTTGTGATTGCTCGAATCGTCTGTTCCATAGCGCTAATCACTCCGTTTCAAAGCAACCTGCTCTATGCCAGTTACGCAACGATCATTTTACTATCAAGTCTTTTCCTGACCTATCAAATTCGCTATGGCAAAGATGGCTCCAATCAGATATCGTTCATCATCCTTGCGGGCTTGGCATTCACCTTCCTGCTCCCAACGTCGAGTCCTTTTCAAGCCGTGGGCTTGTATTTCATCGCGGCGCAGGCTTTGTTGGCATATTTCGCTGCGGGAATATCGAAGGTATCCAACGCACAGTGGCGTCAAGGATCAGCCATGCAAAGCATTCTCAACACCGCTACTTATGGACACTCCACGGCCGCAGCCGTACTTCGTAGACGACCTTGGCTTGGAGGCTTCGTCGGATGGTCAGTTATCGTCGTGGAGATCATTTTTCCCGTAGCCCTTGTGGCTCCCCCTGGCGTTCTGGTAGCGCTGCTTTTTGCCGGGGCCATGCTCCATCTCGGAACAGCCGTGCTGATTGGCCTCGACACTTTCTTTTGGGCCTTCACCGCGACATTTCCGGCGATCATCTTCGTGCACGGGGTTCTCCTCGGTAGATAGAACGGCAGTGAAGGGTTAGGACATTTCATCGCTTCTTTCGGTGAAAAGATTCTGTTGGGCCAACTACTCACCCCGTAGTGGTTTCCGATCAAGGCGTTCGTGATGAAGATGATGTGCGACGCAGATCGCGGTTCCCGTGGTCTCCGTTCTGAGGCCAGCCGGCCGGCTCACACAGGGGACAAGCGCACGGCGGTAAAGCGGAATCGCTTCCGCTTCCCGTCCAAGAAAGTCATGCACCGACGCCCACTCGAAGATAGCGGCCGGATCATCGTCACGTCGCTCTGTGATCAGGGCCTGCATAGAGCCGAAAGTGAACTCCTGGTCGGCGCCACTGACCTCGCTCCAAAAAAATTCTGATCCGTTCTTCCCAGTCAGTCACGGGCTCATTTTGGCAGACTGCAGGACCGCTTGAGCACTGCCCTTACGGGGAACCCCATACGAGACCATGACCGGCCGAGGTCAAAGTGCGACACTCACCTATGAAATCGAAGAAAAAACTTCGCCTCTCGAAAGGGGAACGCTGTGCGGGACGACCAGAGCAAACGTGAAAATAGGATGAGCATCACGGCAGCTTTTCGACTTTTATAGTTCGGAAATCTGGTCCTTAGTCGCGTCTCCCTCGCCCATATTCGCGGTGAGTTCTCGCAAGGCCTCAATATGGCCTCGGTAGGCTGTGCGGCCCTTCACGGTCAGAGTGAGAGATGTCCTGACATGGGAATTAATCACAGTCTTCAGGACGTCGACGTAACCTGCTTCACTGAATGGCTTGACGTGCTTGCTGAGCACGGAATCGCTAACGCTCAACAAGTCTCTGATTACGGAGAAGTCGGCGCTCACAACTGCCGAGAGGGCGGCCGTGATGCGAAGCCGGTTAGGCGCGTGAATTACTTCATCGAATGCGGCTTGCATGCTTATTTTCCTGCCACTGTGCCGGGTAGGTTTCTTTCCCACCACCATGGAATCACCAACATGATGGCAGGAAGTGCGAGGGCTAGCGCCACGACGGCCCAGACGTTATCCGTATAGGTCCCGATGAGAAGCCCGCCGATCGGAAACATGAACATAACTGCGACGAGAACCAGGCGTCCGGCTATGTGCTGACCAGGCTGAGCGATCAGCCGGCGAGGTCCAGAGCGCTGAAACAGCCAGACAGAGGTGACAATGGCGAGGAACGCGCCGACGCTAACGACGAATATCCAGGGTTCAGGCAGGAGAACGGCGGCCGTGAGAGCGCCACTCGCAAAACCGCCGGTGGCAATGAACGGTCTAATCAAACGGATGCGCCGGCCCCGACCGTCGACGCGGCCGACGTCGTTATCCCTGACGGTGTCATCGGCACGGCCGAGCTAACCACAGCCCCGGGAGACAACACCATCTCGGGAACCGTTGTGATCACTAAGTAACGGCGTTCGATGTCCGAGGTAGCTTGGCCCCACTCGCTGCTGGCGACTCGTTCCTGGTGAGTGTCACAGGCCGCTGCATCCTCGAAGCGCTCCTCGACCTGCCACATCAGCGGATCGATCGTCGCGGTGACCGCGAACGAACGGCATCCCGGTTCAGCGCGGGTCAGGGCAAGGTGAAGTGGTAAGTGATCCCGGACAGTTTTCGCTTGGTCCTGGGTGTGGCAGGCAAGCTGCCCGCTCAGGCACACCGCGCTGTCGAGGAGCTTCTTTTTCATCTTGTAATTGGTCAGCGGCATGCCGTCACTCACCGGGTGCTGTTCTGCCTCGACGGTGGATCCGTGGCGCTCGAAGAAAGGGCGGGCTGTGATGCTGACGTCGGCGGTCAGTTCTGTCAGCTGCACCGAGCGCGCGTGGGTCTCCACGCGTCCGATCAGTTGTCGTGCAACATTCGTGGTGCCCCCACTGGGACTTGAACCCAGACTGTGACGATTTTAAGTCGTCTGCCTCTGCCAATTGGGCTATGGGGGCATGCCCGGTGACGGGCGGCTGTAGCGCGGGTACCGTCGGGCGATGATCTCGCCCGACAGTACCCAGCGAAAAACCTACTTCGAAGCGGATGCCCGAGCGGCCGCCTTCTGCCCGACGGTTGCTTGCTTTGCGGGAGCAGCAGCGTCTGCTGCAGCAGCCTTGACCGTGGGCTTGCGCGGCGCACGGGGCGCGCGCGGAGCCGTCGGCGCCTTGGCGGCCGGCGCTTCGGCCGGTGCCGGCGGCTTCGGACGCGAAGCGAACTCTTCGAACACGGCGCGCGGGTTCTGGGTGGCGCGAAGCGAGACGACATCGCGACCGAGGAACACGTTGTTGCTCCAGCCCCAGACGACGCGAAGCTTGCGCTCCCAGCTCGGCATGGCCAGGCCGTGGTAGCCGCGGTGGGCGAACCAGGCCGGCAGGCCGGTGATGGCAAGGTTGCCGCTCTGGAACACGCCCACACCGACGCCGAGACCGGCGACGGCACCCAGGTTTTTGTGCAGGTACTGCACGGGCTCTTCGCCGCGCAGCACAGCAACCAGGTTCTTGGCGAGCAGCTTGCCCTGGCGCACAGCGTGCTGGGCGTTGGGTACGCAGTTGCCGCCCACACCGCCACCACTCAGGTCAGGAACGCAGCTCACGTCACCGGCGCCCCAGGCGTCAGCGATGATGTCGTCTTCGGTTCCGACGCGCAGGTCGGCGCGAACCCGCAGTCGACCGCGCTCCTCGATCGGCAGGTCGGTGTGACGCACGATCGTGGGGTTGGCCATGACGCCGGCAGTCCAGACGATGAGGTCGGTTTCGAAGGTCTCCCCGGTGGAGAGTTCGATCTTGCCGTCGACCGCGCTGGTCAGCTGGGTGTCGAGGTGAATCTCCGCGCCGCGGCCGGCCAGGTTGTCGATGACCCACAGGCTCGTCTTGAGCGAAACTTCGGGCATGATGCGGGCCATGGCTTCGATGAGGTGAAAGTTGGTCTCTTCGAAGCTGATCTCCGGGTACAGGGTGAGCAGCGAGGTGGCGAAGGAACGCAGCTCGGCAAACACCTCGATCCCGGCGAAACCGCCACCGACAACAACGAACGTCAACAGGCGTTCACGCTCGGGGCCGGCTGGCAGAGCGGCAGCACGGTCGAAGTTGGTCAGCACACGGTCGCGAATGGCGACGGCCTCTTCGACGGTCTTGAGGCCGATGGCCTGGTCGGCGATGCCGGGGATGGGGAAGGTACGCGACACCGCGCCGGCGGTGACCACAATGATGTCGTAGGCAAATTCGTACGGCTCGCCGATTGGCGGCGTGATCGTGGCGGTTTTCTCCGCGTGGTTGACGTAAGAAACCTTGGCAGAGACGACGTTGGTCTTTTTGAGGTGACGACGGTGAGACACGACCGCGTGGCGGGGCTCGATAGATCCGGCAGCGACCTCCGGAAGGAAGGGCTGGTACGTCATGTACGGCAGCGGGTCAACAATGGTGACCTCGGCTTCGCCGGATCGCAGCCATTTCTCGAGCTTCCACGCCGTGTAAAATCCGGCGTAGCCGCCACCAACAATGAGAATTTTGGGCACGATGAGAAAGCCTCCTACATGATTATTATTGTGCGAAATCTTTGGGGTTGCGCCGAATTCGCTTGATATGCCGAGTGGCCCCAATGCCTAACAGCGTTACTAGGATACCAAACACCACGAGTACAGCGAGCGGCAGACTGATATAAGTCAATGTCAGTTGAGTCGGCAGCCAGGCCGTGAGCACATTTTGCACGGGCAGGGGCGGGTCCTCGTCTGCGGCTGCCGGAGCCTCAGCGACCGGAACTTCGGTGGGAACCACCTCGATTTCGGCACGACGATGCAGTGTGATCCACTCGGTCAGAAGTGCGCTCGGGGTGGCCCCGGTCGCCGGAGCGACATACCGGGTCACCGCGGCGGCAGCGTCGATCAGGCCATTGCCGTAGATCGGGCTCGGAACGGACTGCCCGTTGGCGTTCGCGGTCGCGATGACACGGTTCATGACGCCCGCCGCATCCAGATTTGGGTAGGCCGCCCGCACGAGGGCAACCAGCCCGGACACGATCGGCGCGGCCGCGCTGGTTCCGTCCCACTGGACGTAGCTGGAATCGGGCATGACGCCGACCAGCTTTTCACTCGGGGCGGCGATAGCGATGGTGATGCCCTGCGAGGACGCATCGAAGCTCGCCGTTTTGTTGCGGTCGACACCCGCCACGGTCAGAACGCCGGGGATCGTCGCGGGAGCACCGACCTCGGTGGTGCCGCTCCCCCGGTTTCCGGCCGCGGCCACCACGACGACATCGTTCTCAAAGGCGTAAAGAAAGGCCTCATCCCAGCTCTCCGGCCAATACAGCGTGTTCCGGGTGAGCGACATGTTGATGACGTCGGCGCCGTTGTCCACAGCCCAGCGGATGCCCTGCGCGATCTGGTCATCGTTGCTCACTGCGGAACGGGTACTGCCGAACCCCACCGACACCGCCAGAATGGATGCTTCCGGCGCCACTCCGATGAGGCCCGTGCCGTCACCGGTGCCGCGACCGGCCAGCAGCGAGGCCACCAGGGTGCCGTGCTCGCCATCATCGTCGTCACCGGCGACCGGGGTTTGGCCGTTTGCGGAGCCGAGACCGGAGACATCCGTTCCCCCGGTCACAACGCCGTTCAACTCGGGGACGCTGCCGTTGACCCCGGAGTCGATTACGGCCACGGTGACGCCCGCGCCCCGCGTGGTATTCCAGGCTTCGGTGAACCCGTAATCGTTCAGCCAGTACTGCAGGTCACGAATCTGGTCGGCATGGGCGGCGGGTGCGTCGAGCACGACGGAACCCGCGACAGTGCCGCCGAAGAGCGCTGCGGTGAGGGCGACCGCGACGCCCGCCCTGACTCGACGCCCGCTGGCCCGTTGCCCACTGGCCCGACGCCCGCCGTCTCGACGCCCACTGACCCGTTGCGCAGTCGGAGTCACTCCGTAACCGTCCCGCCTGTCGCGGCTACGGCGGCGTAGTCCAGGCAGACACAGACCGTCGGCGACCAGGCCGCACGCGCCAGCGCAAGGTCACCGATCGGATTTACGCCGGGTCCGGCGGCCAGGGAGTGTGCGGCGAGGGCGTGCAGGCATTTGACCCGACTCGGCATGCCACCGGAGGAGATCCCTGCAATCTCGGGCACGGTGCCGAGCTGCTCGCGGTCGAACAGAAAACTCTCGTGAGCGGCTTGGTATGCGGCGCGCATATCGTCATCTTCGGCGAGCAGATCGTTGTATTCGTTCATGACCTGGGTCGCTTCGAGCGAGGAGATCGCTGCCGTCGCGGCCGGGTGGCACAGGTAGTACAGGGTAGGAAACGGAGTACCGTCGGCCAGCCGGGGAGCGGTGGCGACCACGGTCGGCGCGCCGCAGACGCAGCGCGCAGCGATGCCGACGACGTTGCGGGCAGGGCGACCGAGCTGGGCCGAAACGAGATCGATGTCGGCTGGAGAGAACGGATCGAACGGCGGCCGGGTCACGGAGCCACCGGCTGTGGGGCATCCGTCGCTGGTGGCGCTGGTGCTGCGGCTTGCGGTGCGAGGCCGGCAGTCATGGTGGAGGCGAACAAGGAACCCAGCCAATCAGTTGTAGTGCTTTGAATATTGGTGCTGACCGGGCTCGCATCCGCTTCGAGCGGAGCGACGACCGGCAGGTCGTTGATGACGAGAAAACTGATGTCGCCGGGCAGCACGTACGACAACCGCTCGCGTGCCTGCGTCGTGACGTAGGTGCGGTCGTTCCAGCGCTCTCGCTGGCTCGTGAGCTGATCGACCTCAGCTTTCTGGTCGGCGACAGCGGCACTGAGCTGGCTGATCTGCTGCCGCTGCTCGGCGTAGGTGCGCAGGCTCGGCGCGAGCACCACGACGGCGAGGATCAGCACGACCATCATCACGAGCGAAAATCCGGAGAAGCGGATGCTGCGCAGCCAGCCACCGGCGGGGGTTTCGGCCTCTGAAACAACGGGTTGCCGTGGGGCTGGTCGTTTCTGATCCATGACAACTCCTTACGCTGGCGATGAACGTGCTGGTGAAAACGGTAGCAAGTGTGGCTGTGGGCCCCCGACCAGCCGAAGAACGTTGGTCGGGGGCCCGTAGGCGAAGTCGAGCGCTGTTACGCGGTGAAGCGGGGGAACGCGGAGCGGCCCGCGTAGACAGCGGCCTCGCCGAGTTCTTCTTCGATGCGCAGCAGCTGGTTGTACTTGGCGACGCGCTCGCTACGTGCGGGCGCGCCGGTCTTGATCTGGCCGGCATCCGTTGCGACGGCGAGGTCGGCGATGAAGGTGTCTTCGGTCTCGCCTGAGCGGTGCGAGATGATCGCCGTGTAGCCGGCGCGCTGAGCCAGTGCCACGGCGTCCATCGTCTCGGTCAGGGTACCGATCTGGTTGACCTTGACCAGGATGGAGTTTGCAGCCTTGAGCGTAAGGCCCTTGGCCAGACGCACGGGATTGGTCACGAACAGGTCGTCGCCAACGATCTGCACCTTGTCGCCAAGAGATGCGGTGAGGTGCACGTAGCCGTCCCAATCGTCTTCTTCGAGCGGGTCTTCAAGGGAGACCAGCGGGTAGTCGGTGACGAGCTCGGCGTAGTATGCGCTCATTTCTTCGGCCGAGAACTTCTTGCCCTCGAAGTTGTAGCTGCCGTCCGTGAAGAATTCGCTCGCGGCGACGTCGAGGGCGAGGGCGATGTCCTTGCCGGGAACGTAACCGGCGATTGTGATCGCCTCGACGATGAGGTCGAGCGCGGCCCGGTTGCTCGGCAGGTTGGGGGCGAAGCCGCCCTCGTCGCCGAGGCCGGTGGACAGGCCCTTGGACTGCAGCAGCGCCTTGAGGCAGTGGTAGACCTCAACGCCCCAGCGCAGCGCCTCGCTGAACGATTCGGCACCGAGGGGAACGATCATGAATTCCTGGATGTCGACATCGTTGTCGGCGTGCGAGCCGCCGTTGATGATGTTCATCAGGGGCACCGGCAGGGTGTGTGCGTTCGGGCCGCCGAGGTAGCGGAACAACGGCAGGCCGGCTGAGCTGGCGGCGGCCTTGGCCACGGCCAGGCTGACGCCCAGGATGGCGTTGGCGCCGAGGCGCTCTTTATTATCAGTGCCATCGGCTTCGATGAGCACAAGGTCGACGATGCGCTGGTCGGTCGCGTCGATGTCTTCGACCGCGGGGCCGAGGTCGTCGATCACTGCTTCGACGGCCTTGAGCACGCCCTTGCCCTGGTAGCGGGCTTTGTCGCCGTCGCGCAGCTCATAAGCCTCGAATACCCCGGTGGATGCACCGGACGGTACTGCGGCGCGGCTGACGGTTCCGTCACCGAGCAAAACTTCGACCTCGATGGTCGGGTTGCCGCGGGAGTCGAGAATTTCGCGTGCGTCTACTGCCTCAATTAGGGCCACAACTGTCTCCTGATTTGTCGGGGGGTGAACGCCTGGGTAGACGCCGGGGTACTCGTCGAATGAAAGTAGGGTGTGCCGGGTGATCCAGGCGGTTTCAGTCTAACCAAACGCATCCGCCGATCCGCTGAAGCGGCGTCAGGCGTCAGGCGTCAGGCACCGAGCGGCTTGAAGTCGAGGTCGACAGCGGCCTGCGTGTCAGCGCTCACGAACGCGAAGCGTCCGTAACCGGCTTCTCCGGCCCGGTCGAGCAGCGCCTTGAGGTTCTTGGTGCGTCGTTCCAGGCGCACCCGCAATCCCCCGGCGATGAGGTCACGCTTGAGGGCGACCAGACGGGCCGAATCGGCGTCTTTCTCGTAAACAAGTACGACGGCATGCTGAGCGGATGCGGCATCCGCTTGCAGCAGGTCGACGATGCGTTCAAAACCGATCGAGAATCCGCAGGCGGGTACGTCGGTGCCGAGGAATCGGCCGATCATGCCGTCGTAGCGGCCGCCGCCACCGAGGGAATATGCCAGGTCAGGGTGGGAAATCTCGAAGATGGTGCCGGTGTAATATCCCATGCCACGCACCAGGGTCGGGTCGAAGACCAGGTCGACGCCGGGCAGGGCTGCGCGCAGGTCCGTGAGGTCAGCGAACGCCGCAGTATCGAGCCACTTCGGGGCGCTGTCGCCGAGGGACCAGCCACCGGATCCGAGTTCGGTGAGCAGCGTGGCCAGGTCGGGGGCGTCGATGCCGAGGGTGCCCAGTTCGCTGGCGACGCCATCGACGCCGATCTTGTCGAGCTTGTCGATCACGATCAAAGCCCGTTCGGTCAGCTCCGCACCGACATTCCAATAGGCGAGCAGGGCGCTGAGGATGCGCCGGTCATTGATGCGAATGGAGCACCCCTCGAGGCCGAGCTGGTCGAGCGTCGCAGCCGTGGCGGTGATCAGTTCGATCTCGGCAAGTGGGCCGGCCTCGCCGATGATGTCGATATCGCACTGCATGAACTGGCGGTAGCGCCCCTTCTGCGGGCGCTCGGCCCGCCAGACCGGGGCGATCTGGATCGACCTGAACACGGCGGGCAGTGCGGCGCGGTGGGTGGCATAAAACCGGGCGAGCGGAACAGTGAGGTCGAAGCGCAGTCCGAGGTCAGCCAGGGACAGCAGGTCATCCTGCTCGGCCGCAGCCGCGACATCCGCTGTGCTGAGGCCTCGCTTCAGCACCGCGAAGGCGAGCTTCTCGTTGTCGCCGCCGAGCCCTGCGTGCAGCCGGTCGGAATCTTCCATGACCGGGGTTTCAATCTCGTCGAAGCCATGCGCCCGAAAACTGTCGCGGATGATGCCGAGAGAACGCTCGCGCACGGCCTTATCGGCGGGGAGAAAATCGCGCATGCCGCGCGGCGGGGTTACTGCAATAGCCATGGGGTAATTCTCTCAGGTGCTGTCGACGCGATTCACCGTCCACCCCCGAACGGGAGTGCACCCTAGACTCGGGGGAAACAAGCGGGGGGTGTGTCGATGTCGGTGACGACAGTTTTCGGGTCTGGCGGGCCTGGCGGGTCTGGCGGGCCTGGCGGGCCTGGCGGGCATGGCGGGATCGTGCCGAGCGGCATCGCGGTGACCGGGGTCAGTCGATCGTTTGGCAGCGTGCTCGCAGTGCTCGATGCCACATTGACCGTTCCGGCCGGGTCGGTCACCGCCCTGATCGGGCCGAACGGCTCGGGCAAAACAACACTGCTGCTCATGCTCGCCACGCTGCTCACCCCCGACACGGGCAGCATTCGCATCAACGGTCACGATCCGGTCACCGAACCGGAACGGGTGCGCGCCGTCATGGGCTGGATGCCCGACACCCTCGGCTCCTGGCCGAGCCTGAGCGCCCGGGCGGCCCTGCAGACCACCGGCCGCATGTACCGCATGAGCGGCGAACAAGCCGCCGTGCGCGCCGACGCGCTGATCGCGCTAACCGATCTCGGTGACTTCGCCGACCGGCCATCGCGGGTGCTGTCGCGCGGCCAGAAACAACGCCTGAGTCTGGCCCGGGCGCTCGTGCACTCCCCCGGAGTCCTGCTGCTCGACGAGCCGGCCTCCGGCCTCGACCCTGCAGCCCGTGCTTCGCTGCGCCAGCTGCTGCGCCGCCTGGCCGGCGAGGGCGCCGCGATTCTCGTGTCCAGCCACGTTCTCGCCGAGCTCGACGAGATGGCGGATGCCGCGGTGTACCTCGCCGACGGGCGCACGGCCAGCCCGGAACAGGTCGCCGCTGCGGGAGCGAGCGCCAGAGCCTGGCGCATCCGCTCCCTCGATGAGTCAGCGTTGGAACGTGCGCTCGCTACGCCCGGCGTGGTCGGCGCCCTCGTGCAGGTTCTCGGTGTGGACCAGCTCGGCACCCTCGTGCAGGTGGAAAATGAAGCTTCCGCAGCCGCCCTCCTGCACAACTTGGTGCTGAGCGGGGTGCCGGTGTGCGATTTCGGGCCGGCCGTCGGCAACCTCGAACACACTTTTCTCGACCTCACGCGGGACAGACCGGCGCGACATAGTTCTGTCGTCGTCAACCCGGAGGTCACGCCATGAGCGACCGTAACCGCCTGTTCCTGACCGGACTCTGGTTGATCGTCACGCTGGAACTGCGCCAGCGGGTGCGCGGCGTCTCCTGGTATGTGCTGCTGGGTGTCTTCATGCTGCTCGTGGGCATCGTCACGTTTCTGCTCTGGCTGGCTACCTCGGCTTGGCTATCGGGCGGCGGCGGGGTGTTCTCGACCATCATTTTCTTCGTGCTGCTGCTGGCAACATTGGTGTCGCCGGCGCTATCGGGCAACGCCATCAACGGCGACCGGGATATCGGTACCCTCGCCACGACGCAGGTCACGCTCATCAGCACCGGGCAGCTCGTTCTCGGTAAGTTTCTGGCCGCCTGGATCACCGCGCTCGCCTTTCTGGCGGCGGCGCTGCCGTTTCTCATCTTCGCGGTCGTTCTCGGCGAAGTTTCGCTCGGCACGATCAGTGTGTCGATGCTGGTGCTCGCCGCCGAGTTGGGCGTGATCGCGGCGGCCGGTGTGGGGTTGTCGGGCATCCTGAACCGGCCACTGTTTTCGATCGTGCTGACCTACCTCCTGGTCGCGGCCCTCAGCCTCGGCACGCTTATCGCGTTCGCCCTGCTCGGCACCGCCACGCAGCAGGAGGCGACGAGCGTGAACTACCAGGTCGTGCAGTCGACCTACGACGAGCAGACCGGCAAGCAGTCGGACATCGTCTGCTCCACCGCCCAGACCTCGACCTATACCGTGCCGCGCTTCGACTATTTCTGGTGGATCCTCGCGGCGAACCCGTACGTGGTGGTGGCGGATGCCTCGCCCGGCAGCTTCGACGCGGGCGGCCGCCCCACCGACCTGTTCGGTCAGATCGCCGTGGGCGTGCGGAGCGCGCAGGCCGCGCCAGAGCTGTATACCGAGTACAACGGATGCGACGAGGCCGCCAACGGGTACGCCGACCAGCAATCCGGCATCGGTCCAGCGCCGCAGGAGACCTACGACGGCGCGGTGCCCAGCTGGTTCATCGGCCTCTTCATTCACGTACTGCTTGGCGCGGGCGCCCTGGCCTGGGCTTGGCGCCGCACCCGAACCCCCGCGACGCACCTCCCGGCAGGCAGTCGCATCGCCTAGCCAGCGGGAGGCTAGGTCGGCAGTGCGATGATGCCGGCATCAAAGGCATCGCCGGCTTCGGCGGCCGGATGCTCGGCGCCGCGAATCTCAGACTGCAGGTCGCGCACCGCGGTTCGCAGCGCTCGTTCGGCGTCGAGGCCCTGGGCCCGGGCAGATGCGACGATGGCCAAGAGCAGCGGTCCGAGATCAGCCTCGGACTCGATCGGAAGCGGGAAACCGGCATCCGCTTCGAGCAGGCCGATCTTCTCGGCCCGGCCGAGCACCTTGTCGGCCAGGGCGAGCGCCGGCATGCCGGCCGGAATGCCGTCAAGCACACTCGTGCGCCCCGGCTTCTCCTCGGCCTTAAAACCGTCCCAGGCAGCCGACACCTCCTCGGCCGTTTCGAGGGTGAGGTCACCAAACACGTGCGGGTGCCGCCCGATCATTTTCTCGGTCAGGCGGGCAGCGACATCCTGAATATCGAAGTTCTCCTCCGGGGCATGGGCAGCCAGGTCGGCGTGGAACAGCACCTGGTAGAGCACATCACCCAGCTCTTCGAGCAGGTCGTCCCGGCTGCCGTCTTCGATCGCCTCGATCAGTTCGTGAGTCTCCTCGACCAGGTGGCGCACGAGCGAAGCGTGCGTCTGGTCGGCGTCCCACGGGCATCCGCCGGGCGCGCGCAGCCGCGCAACGGTCGCGATGAGGGTCTCGAGGGCCGTTGCAGCCGGTTGCGTTGAGGATGCCGGAACAGCGGATGCCGGATCCGCGACGGCGTCTGCCGCCCGCGGCGCTGGCGGGTTCGATTCCGGCAGCGCGGATCCGGCTCGGGCTGATGAAAACAACGGATCTGTCATGGTTGTGCACTCCTCGATCGGTTCCATCGTAAACGGCCCCTTGGGGGCGGTCAGCTGCCTCGTGTATTCTGGATGACGGTGAGCCGGGAAGTCTGGTCGGCAATGTACAAGCGCGCCGGAAATACCAGAGGACTTATTATGACCAAACCATTCCGCCAGCCCACGCCCAAATCGACCCCGCCCACCGCCACCATCCTGCGCCGCGGCAGCCATGGCGAAGTCGTGCGCATCTCCAGTATTCTGCGCAAAGAAACCGTCGGCGGTGCCATTTTGCTGGCTGCGACCGTGGCCGCCCTGATCATGGCCAACTCTGGCCTCTCAGACGCGTACTACGCATTGCGCGACTACAAAATCGGTTACGAGCCGTGGCACCTGGAACTGAGCCTCGGCGCGTGGGCGGCCGACGGCCTGCTGGCGATCTTCTTCTTTCTCGCTGGCCTCGAACTGAAGCGTGAATTCGTCGCGGGCGATCTGCGCAGTGTGAGCCGTGCCATCGTTCCCGTAGCCGCCGCCGTCGGTGGCGTGATCGTCCCGGCCCTCATCTACGTACTGATCAACCTCGAGTCAGGCGCCGATACGCTGCGCGGCTGGGCAATTCCCACCGCGACCGACATTGCGTTTGCCGTTGCCGTTCTCGCCGTTATTGGGTCGAAGCTTCCGCCGGCGCTGCGCATCTTTCTGCTGACTCTCGCCGTGGTCGACGATTTGCTCGCCATCACGATCATCGCCTTCTTTTACACGGACGACATCGCCGTTCTGCCACTCGTGCTGGCCCTGGTCCTGATCGCGTTGTTCTGGATGTTGACCCACAAATTCTCCTACTTCTTCGGCACCAGAGCCTGGGCCGCGTGGCTGATACTGCTGCCTCTCGGCTTCATTGTCTGGGCGCTCGTGCACGGTTCTGGCGTGCACGCGACCGTAGCCGGTGTACTTCTCGGCTTTGCCGTGCCGGTGCTGCGCAGCAAGCGCGGCGGCGGGCCTGATGCAGGCCCCGGCCTGGCCGAAACACTCGAACATAGAATCCGTCCGCTGTCCAGCGGAATCGCGATACCGGTGTTCGCCTTCTTCTCCGCCGGCGTCACCATCGGCGGCGCCGATGGCCTGTACCGGGCGCTCACCGACCCGGTTGCGGTCGGCATCGTTGTCGCTCTCGTCGTTGGCAAGCCGATCGGCGTGTTGCTCGCGACCTTCATCGTGACCAAGACCACGAAGGCGGCGCTCGACCCCGATCTGGCCTGGATCGACGTCATCGGCGTCGCCGTGCTGGCCGGCGTCGGTTTCACCGTGTCGCTGCTGATCAGCGAACTCGCCTTCGGTCAGGGAAGCCCGCACGACGACCACGCCAAGGTAGCCATTCTGGTCGGTTCGCTCCTCGCCGCACTCCTGGCCACGGTGATCCTGCGCTTGCGCAACCGCCACTATGGGCGCATCGCCGAGAAGGAGGCCATCGACAGCGACAACGACGGCATCCCGGATGTCTACCAGCCGGAACAGGCGTCGAAAGGCTAAGCGGAGCATCCACATGCATGCCCGCTAGGCGCAGCACCGTCGTTGCCCAGCGACGGTGCTGCATTCTTTAATGCCGCGGTGCTGCCCGACTGCTAGCCGGCCGGGAGCACGCTCGGCACGGCCGGCGGGAAGATCGCCGCCAGCAGCGTCTTGGTCCATTCGATCAAGGCATTGTCATCGAGCGGTTCACCGTTCGGGCGCGGCATCGGTACGCTGAGCGCACCGGTCGCGGACACGTACCGCGAGCCGGGATACATCCGCTGCAGGCGCACCTGAATCGAATCGGCCAGGTCGGCCGGCGCCACTCGCAGGTTTGAGCCCATAGCTACGACCTCGCTGAGGTTCGCGTGCTGGGCCTGCCAGCGCAGCCGCGACACAGCCACGAGGTTCTGCACCGGCACGGGCGGTTCGCCGTAGCGGTCGGTGAGCTCGTCGAGCACGAGGTCGATCTGGTCATCGGTCGCTGTCGGTGAGCTGGCGCTGGAGAGCTTCTGGTAGGCCTCGAGACGCAACCGTTCGCTGTCGACGAAGTCGTGCGGAATGTGCGCGTCGACCGGCAGCTCGAGGCGCAACTCGGTCTGTCCCTCGGCGACGTCGCCGCGGAAGGTGCTCACGGCCTCACCGATCATGCGCAGGTACAGGTCGAAGCCCACACCGGCGATATGCCCGGCCTGCTCGCCGCCGAGCAGGTTGCCGGCGCCGCGAATCTCGAGGTCCTTGAGGGCCACCTGCATGCCGGCGCCGAGTTCGTTGTTGGCGGCGATGGTGGAGAGCCGGTCGTGGGCGGTCTCCGACAGCGGCTTGTTCTCGTCATAGAGAAAGTAGGCGTAGGCCCGTTCGCGCCCTCGCCCTACCCGGCCGCGCAGCTGGTGCAGCTGACTCAGGCCGAATTTGTCGGCCCGGTCGATGATGATGGTGTTGGCGTTATTGATGTCGAGGCCGGTCTCGATGATCGTGGTGCAGACCAGAATGTCGAACTTGCGCTCCCAGAAATCACCGACCACCTGTTCCAGATGCGCCTCTGGCAACTGCCCGTGCGCGATCGCAATGCGCGCTTCTGGCACCAGTTCGGCGAGCTGGGTGGCGATGCGGTTGATGCTCGTGACCCGGTTGTGCACGAAAAAGATCTGGCCTTCGCGCAGCAGTTCTCGACGGATGGCTGCGGCCACCTGCCGCTGCGAGTACGGCCCGACAAAGGTCAGGATCGGGTGTCGGTCTTCGGGCGGGGTGGCGAGGGTCGACATTTCACGGATGCCGGTGACCGCCATCTCGAGGGACCGCGGGATGGGTGTCGCGCTCATCGCGAGGATGTCGACGTTGGTCTTGAGCTTCTTCAGGGCATCTTTGTGCTCGACGCCGAAACGCTGCTCCTCGTCGATGATGACGAGACCGAGGTCTTTGAAGATGATCGACGGTGACAATAGTCGATGGGTGCCGATGACGACGTCGACGGTGCCGTCGAGCATGCCCGCGATCGTCTCACGCGACTCTTTGTCGGTTTGGAATCGAGACAGGGCGCGCAGGTGAATCGGGAATCCGGCGAAGCGTTCCTTGAAGGTTTCCATGTGCTGGCTGACCAACAGGGTGGTCGGTACGAGCATGGCGACCTGCTTGCCGTCCTGCACGGCCTTGAAAGCGGCACGAATGGCTACCTCGGTCTTGCCGAAACCCACGTCACCGCTGAGCAGCCGGTCCATCGGAATGGGCCGCTCCATGTCGGCCTTGACCTCGTCGATGGTGGTGAGCTGGTCGGGGGTCTCCACGAAGGGAAACGCCTCTTCGAGTTCACGCTGCCAGGGGGTGTCCGGCCCGAAGGCGTGCCCCTTGCTGGCCATGCGGGCCGAATACAGTTTGACGAGCTCGACAGCAATGTCGCGTACCGCTCTGCGCGCCTTGGTCTTGGCGCTCGACCAGTCGCTGCCGCCCATCTTGCTCAGGGCCGGTGCCTCGCCGCCGACATAGCGGGTGACGAGGTCGAGCTGGTCGGTCGGCACGTACAACCGGTCGCCGGCGTGCCCACGCTTCGATGGAGCGTATTCCAGCACGAGGTATTCGCGGGTGGTCTTGACCGGATTGCGGCCGCCGCTGGACACCTCACGCTGCGTCAATTCGAGAAAACGGCCGATGCCGTGCGTCTGGTGCACCACGTGATCGCCGGCCACGAGCTGCAGCGGGTCGACGACGTTCTTGCGGCGGCTGGCGAGCTTCTTGATCTGCCGCTCGGAGTACCCGACGGTGCGCCCGTAGAACTCCGACTCGCTGATCAGCGCGAGTTTGCTCTGCGGCAGCTCAAAACCGTGATCGACGGATGCCTTCAGCAGGTACGCGATGCCTGGTTCCGGTTCCAGCGGCCATACCTCTACTACCCGAGCCGGCAACTCGCGTTCGGCGAGCACCTGGGCGGCCCGTTCGACCAGGCCGGCGCCCTGGGCCACAATGCCGACGACCCAACCGTCGTGCAGTCGGGAGGCGACGTGACCCACGGCTCCGTCGACGCTGCCGGCGAAGGTGGGAACGGCGTCTGCTTCGATGCGAATGGTGAGCAGCTCGTCCATCTCGAGGTGTTCGGGTAAAACCGGCGCATCGGTCGGGGCGGCCTGGAACGTGCTCAGGGTCCACCAGTTGTGACCGGAGGCCGGTGCGCCCGGCGCTGAGTACGTCACGCTGTCGCGCAGGCGCCCGAGGGTGAGAAAGTCGCCCGATTCCAGGTCGATCGGGGCGTCGGCGCCAGCCGTCGCGGCACTCCAGGCGGCGCCGAGAAACTCACGGTTGGTCTCGGCGAGGCTGATCGCTCGGCTCGCGACCCGTTCCGGTGAGATGACGGCAACGGCCGCGTTGGTCGGCAGGTAGTGGGTGACGGGCACCAGCCGGTCGACCAGCGCTGGCGCGAGGCTTTCCATGCCCTCGACCGGAATACCCTCGGCGATCTTGGAGAGCAGACCGGCCAGGCTTGGGAATTCATGCTGCATCTCGCGGGCGCGTTGCCGCACGGCGGGGCTGAGCAGCAGTTCCCGGCTGGGCGGCAGACTGACCGTGTCCACGACCTCGGCCAGGGATCGCTGGTCGGCGACGCTGAACAGGCGAATTTGCTCGACCTCGTCGCCGAAGAACTCGACTCGGTATGGGTGTGATGCGACTGGCGGAAAGACGTCGAGGATGCCACCGCGCACGGCGAACTCGCCGCGCCGGGTGACCATGTCGACGCGGGCGTAAGCGAGGTTGACCAGCTGCAGCACGATCGCGGCGAGGTCGTGGCCGCGCGCGCCAACGGTGAGCTCGATCGGTTCGTAGTCGGTGAGGTTGTCGGCGACCGGCTGCAATGCGGCCCGTACGGAGGCAACGACGATGAGCGGACGCCGCGTGGCCGGGTCTGCTTCCTGCCATTCGCGCATGCGGCGCAGGGCGTAAAGACGCTTGCCGACGATCTCGGCGCTCGGGCTCAGGCGTTCGTGCGGCAGGGTTTCCCAAGCCGGAAAGTCGATGATTTCGGCGCTGGTGGCGAAGCAGCCGAGGTTTTCGCGGATCGCCTCCGACTCGCGGCCGGTCGGCGTGATGACGAACAGTGCCTGGGCATCATCACGGCGGAGATCGAGCAAGGCGGCGAGCAGCGCGGCGCGCAGGCCCTCGGTCAGCGAGAAATCAGCGTCCCGGCTGGCGTAGGCGAGGGCGTTATCGAACGTGGAGGCGCGTGCAAGCGCTGCGATTAAGCCCTGAAGGATCACTGAATGAGTCTACGCACTGGCACCGACAGCGCCGAACTGGTCTTAGGAAGGCGAGTGGAACTTCTGCTGGGCCGCCACGACACCGTCGGAGGCAATCAGCTCGATCGCATCGGCGGCATCCGCTATCAGATTGGGCAGAACGGTGCGCTCGGCGGCAGCGAAGTCATGCAGCACGAAGTCCGCCGGATTCTGACGACCCGGTGGGCGCCCGATGCCCATGCGAATGCGAATGAAGTCGTTGGTTCCGGTGGCAGCGATAATGTCGCGCAGCCCGTTGTGGCCACCGTGACCGCCGCCGACCTTGATCTTGAGCGTGTCAAAGGGCAGGTCGAGGTCATCGTGCACGACGATGAGACGGGAGACGGGCAGCGAGTAGAAACGCAGCAGCGCGGCAACCGGGCTGCCGGAGACGTTCATGAACGTGGTGGGCTTGGCCAGCACCAGTTTGGGTTCACCGGGCGCGAGGCGCCCTTCGGCCACGAGGGCGGCCGTTTTGTGACGCTTGAAGTTTGACGAGAGGCGGTCGGCGAGCTGCGCCGTCACCATCTGACCGACGTTGTGCCGGTTGCCGGCGTAGTCGGGCCCGGGGTTGCCGAGCCCGACTACGAGCCACTGGTTCGTATCCAGGGGAGTCCTCCGTGTGCCGGGGTGAAAACCCAGACGGAACCAGTTGATGAGTGCTACTACTACGCGGCAGGCGTGGCGGCCGGCGTTCCGGCGGTGATGACCTCGGTCTCGGCGTCTTCTTCATCTTCGCCGCGCGGGGTGTGGATGTAGACGACGAGGGCCTCTTCGTCGGAGATCAGCGTGGCGCCGGAGGGCAGCGGAACGTCCTTGGCGTGAACCTGGGCGCCGTCTTCGAGGCCTTCGATCGACACGGTGACGTTCTCGGGGATGTCGGTTGCTTCGACCTCGAGCAACAGGGTCTTGGTATCGAAGTCGGCGACCGTGCCGGCGAAGGACTCGCCCGACATGTGCACCTGAACTTCAACCTGGACCTTTTCGCCCTTGCGCACGACGACGAGGTCAATGTGCTCGATGATGGCCTTCACCGGGTCCTTCTGCACGTCCTTGACCAGCACGAGCTGCTTGGCGCCGGCAATGTCGAGCTCCAGGAGCATGTTGGCGCGACGCAGCAACAGGGCGATGCGGTGGGCGGGCAGCGATACGTGCACCGGCTCGGTGCCGTGGCCGTAGATGACGGCAGGAATCTTGCCGAGCACGCGCAGCTTACGGGCCGCGCCCTTGCCAAAGCTTTCGCGCGGTTCAGCGACGACAGCGGTAACTTCTCTAGCCATGGTATTTCTCCTTGCGGGGCGTGAGCCCAGGTTGTGGTTCGCGGGTGGAAGCCCGAGAAAGAGGGGTACTGATTCAACTCGAACGCATGTCAGCGTGAGGAAAAGCCCAAGGCCTCGTCCGCCGCGTCGATCACGGATGCCGCCGGTCCAATTGTCTGGCCCGGCAGAGTCCCTCGCCGAAGTTCGTCTTCAAGCTTACACCGTTCTGGCCGGTGCTGCACCCCGGGCGTGTCGCGCACTGCGGCTGCGGCTGCGACTCGGCAGACGTTAGGGTCGGAGAATGTCCTCGAGCCTGCACAACCGCGTGATCGACGCGGTGGGCACCCATATCGTCGACGGCCACACGCCAGCCGGAACGGTCATGCTCTCAGAGCAGATCGAGCGCGCCCAGGGGGTCAGTCGATCGGTCGTGCGCGAGGCGATACGCGTGCTCGCTGCGATGGGCCTGGTCGAGTCGGTCAAGCGCGTCGGAATTCGGGTGCGTCCGCAGTCAGGATGGAACGCGTTCGACCCGGTACTCATCCGCTGGCGTTTGGCCGGAGCGGGCCGGGGCGCGCAGTTGCGCTCGCTCACCGAGCTGCGGGCATCCGTCGAGCCGATGGCCGCCGAGTTGGCCGCCCAACACTGCCCGCAGGCGATGTCGGGCGAGCTCATGACCGTGGCGGCGCAGATGCGCACGGTGGGACGTTCCGGTGACCTCGAACGATTTCTGGCTCTGGACATCCATTTTCACCGCCTCGTGCTGCACGGATCAGGAAACGAAATGTTCGCCAAGCTCGACGAGGTGATCGCCGCCGTACTCTCGGGGCGCACCGGTCTCGGCCTCATGCCTGCCCACCCGCACGAAACCGCGCTGCAGTGGCATGTCGACGTGGCAGACGCCATTCAGGGCGGCCACCCCGTGCGTGCCCGCGAGTCGATGGAACTGATCATGCGGCGCACCATCGCCGAAGTGGAAGAGTCCTGGGTGCACACTGCCCGCATTTTCTTCTAGGCGGGCACCGCGCGAACCGATCAGGCTACAGGAGGCTGGCCAGGAGGTAGATGGCCGCGGCGATCGTGAAGCCAACGATTCCGACGAGGGCTTGACCGACCGTCCAGGTCTTGAGCGTGGTTTTAGTGTCCATACCGAAGAAGCGGCTGACCAGCCAGAAGCCGGAATCGTTGACGTGCCCAGCGAAAACCGACCCGGCGGCGAGGGCCAGCACGATGGCGGCGAGTTCGACCGGGTTGAACGCGGGGTTGCCCATCACGACCGGCTGCAGAAGCGCCGCTGTGGTGGTCAGGGCCACCGTGGCAGACCCCTGCGCGATGCGCACAAGTGCGGCGATCACAAAACCGGCCACGATGACGGGCAGACCGATTGCGTCAAGCGATTCGGCCAAGGCGGTGCCGATGCCGCTGGCGCGGAGCACGCCGCCGAACATTCCGCCGGCGCCGGTGATGAGGATGACGGCTGAGACCGGGCCGAGCGCGCTGTCCACAACGGATTCTACGAGCGTGGCCGACTTGCGCTTTTTCCAGCCCAACAGGGCCATGGCAAGCACCACTGTGATGAGCAGGGCAACCGGAGTCTCGCCGATGGCACGCAGGACCTGCACCCAGGCATCGTCGAGGGAGACGAGCCCGGCGGTTGCCGCCATGTTCAGACCGGTGTTGAGAAAGATCAGTCCGATCGGCAGCAGGAGCAGCGTCATGATGATGCCGACGCGGGGCGCGGAGGCGAACTCGGTGAAGTCACCGGTGCTGCCGCGCAGTATGGCCGGCACCGGAATGTCGTACTGGCGACCGACGTACCCACCGAACAGGTGGCCGACGACGTACCAGGTGGGCAGAGCGACCAGAAGACCGAAGATCAAAACGAGTCCCACGTCAGCACCGAGCAGGCCGGTCGCCGCGACGGGCCCCGGGTGCGGTGGCACGAAGATGTGCATCACCGAGAAAGCCACGGCCGACGGAAACGCATAGCCGAGGAACGATCCGCCGAGGCGACGGGCGACGGCGAAGATGATCGGCAGCATGACGACCAGGCCGGCGTCGAAGAAGATCGGAAAACCGAGCATGAGCGACGCAACGGCGAGGGCGATCGGCGCGCGCCGTTCTCCAAACCTGGTGATCAGGGCATCCGTCAGTACCTGCGCTCCACCGCTGGTTTCCAGCATTCGGCCAAGCATGGCACCCAGGCCGACGAGCAGGGCGACCCCGGCCAGGGTGCCGCCGAAGCCTTCAAGCAGGGTGGGCATGAGACGGGCGGTCGGAATTCCGGTGGCGACCGCGGTCAGCAGACTCACGATGATCAGCGACAGGAACGCGTGCACCTTGAACTTCATGATGAGCACGAGGAGCACCGCGATCGCGCCGGCGGCAACGCCGAGCAAAGCGGGGGTGCCGAGCACCCAGTTCATTTCAAGATCGGTCATCAGTGAGCTATCCCTTTGTGTATCAAGCCGACGAGTTCGTCGGGGGTGTGGATGAGGTCGACGCGGAGTCCCGCTTCGTCGGCCGCGAGAGGTTCGAGCGTCGCAAATTGCGAGTCGAGCAGTCCGGGTGGCATGTATTCGTGGTTGCGGTGGGTGAGACGCTCGGCGATGAGCTCACGGCTGCCGTACAGCTCGGCGAAGACGAGCGTCGGCACGAAGACACGCAGAAGATCGCGGTAGCTGCGCTTGAGGGCGGAGCAGGCGACGACAACGGGTTCACCCTGGGCAACGGCGTTCGCTATCGTCTCGGCGATGCGGGTGAGCCACGGCAGGCGATCTTCATCGGTGAGCGGATGCCCGGACGCCATCTTGGTGCGCGCGCCCACGCTGTGTAGGTCGTCACCGTCGAGAAAACGCACGCCGCGGGCCTGCGCCAGGGCGAGGCCGACAGTGGACTTACCACACCCCTGAACACCCATTACGACGATGGGAATGTGCAAGTGATCAGGCATGGTGTTCCTCCGACGGCCGCTGCTTCATTACATCGGATCACGGCGCGACGAGCGCGCATTAAATCTGATTACAACGTTCAAGCTAACATTTATATCTGTTTCTTCGAAATCGTGCGTATCCCCCCTTGTGGGACCATTCAGGCCCATGCGCTAAACTCGAAGACGGTCTGTTCAACGCAGCCCCGAAGGAGAAAACGTGTCAGAGTCACGGCAAGCACAGGCAAATATCGGTGTCGTCGGTCTGGCGGTGATGGGTTCCAACCTGGCCCGCAACCTCGCCGGCCGCGAAGGAAACACGGTCGCGGTCTACAACCGCTCCCCCGAGCGCACCCGTTTACTCACGACAGAACACCCCGAGGCGAATTTTGTCGCCTCCGAGAACATCGCCGATTTCGTCGCCTCGCTGACCAAGCCGCGCACCGCCATCATCATGGTGCAGGCCGGACGTGGAACCGACGCCGTCATCTCTCAGCTCTCTGAGCTGTTCGAACCCGGCGACATCATCGTCGACGGCGGCAACGCCGACTTCACCGACACCATCCGTCGCGAAAAAGAGCAAAGCGCCAAAAGCATAAACTTCGTCGGCGCCGGTATCTCCGGTGGCGAAGAGGGCGCCCTCAACGGCCCGAGCATCATGCCCGGCGGCTCGGTCGAGGCGTACAAGACCCTCGGACCCATTCTTGAATCCATCGCCGCCGTCGTCGACGGCGTGCCGTGCGTCACCCACATCGGCACCGACGGTGCCGGCCACTTCGTCAAGATGATCCACAACGGCATCGAATACGCCGACATGCAGCTCATCGCCGAAGCCTACGACCTGCTGCGCAAGGTCGGCGGGCACTCCCCCGAAGCCATCGCCGATATCTTCACGGACTGGAACGACGGGGAGCTCAACAGCTACCTGATCGAAATCACCGCGGAGATTCTGCGCCAGGTCGACGCCAAAACCGGCCAGCCGTTCATCGACGTCGTGCTCGACGAGGCCGGCTCCAAAGGAACCGGGGTCTGGACCGTGCAGAATTCCCTCGACCTCGGCGTTCCGGTCGGCGGCATCGCCGAGGCGGTTTTCGCCCGCGCCGTCTCAAGCCATCCCGAGCAGCGCGGACCGGTGCGTGCCAGCATCACCGCCCGACCCGAGATCGCCGTCGTCGGCCACACCTTCCAGGAAGACGTGCGCCAGGCGCTCTACGCGTCGAAGATCGTCGCTTACGCGCAGGGTTTCGACGCGATCATCGCTGGGGCGACCAAGTACAACTGGAACATCGACAAGGGCGCCATCGCTACCATCTGGCGTGGCGGTTGCATCATTCGCGCCCAGTTCCTCAACCGCATCGTGACCGCCTACGATAACGACCCGTCGATCTCGAGCCTGCTTGTCGACCCGTACTTCGCCGAGGCCGTCGCCGCCGGCGAGGCAGCCTGGCGCCGCGTCGTCTCGACCGCGGCGCTCTCGGGCATCCCGGTTCCCGGCTTCGGTGCCAGCCTGAGCTACTTCGACTCGCTTGCAAGTGAGCGGCTGCCCGCCGCTTTGGTGCAGGGACAGCGCGACTTCTTCGGAGCGCACACCTATCACCGAGTCGACATGCCCGGCACCTTCCACACCCTGTGGTCCGGCGACCGCACCGAGATCGTCACTGAGGCTTCCACGCACTGACCATCCATGTTGCCGGCCGGCAGCATCCGCTCACCCTCGTCGGGCAGAGCGGATGCCGCCGGCCGGCTTGGGTTAATCAGTCACTTCACACGAGGGTCTGGAAGACTGACAGTACTTATGACTGATGATCACCCCGAGCTTTCCGGCTACGAGCCGAACGATAATTACCGCCCGCTGCGCGGCAAGCATTTCGCGTCCATTTTGAGGATCGTCGTCGTGCTCGGGTTGATCGCCCTGATCGTGCCGGGCATACTCACCACCATGCGGGTCGCCTCCGACACTGCCGCCAACGCCTGTGCGACCGCAGTCGCCCAGTATTATCCCTTTGCGGTCGACTTCGACGCTCGCTTCGACCTAACCGGTCCCGGCGGGTTCGGCTGGCAGTGCTACGCCGTCGACCAGAACGAGCGCGACACCTTCGTGACACCGCTCGGGATCATCCCCTCCGCTCCACGCCAAATCACTCCGGGCACCCCCTCGTAGCGATCTCCGTACTCGTCGGCGCCATCGACCCGTGGCTTTCGACGGGTCCGCACCGCGGGGTCGTGCAGTCCGGTCTTTCGACGGGTCCGCACCGCGGGGTCGTGCAGTCCGGTCTTTCGACGCGGTGAGATTAGAAGAGGCGATGGCCGTAGCCACCGCCTCCCTAATTCAGCCGCGGACGTGGCCGCGTGAGCTAGGCCCTATGCGGCACCGTCGAACATCGAGGTGACCGAACCTTCATCAAAGACCTCGTGGATAGCGCGAGCCAGCAATGGCGCGATCGGCAGCACGGTGAGGGTTGGGAAGCGCTTCTCCGGCGGGATCGGTAGCGTGTCGGTGACGACGACGGCGCTGATGGCCGGGTTCTGCAGCATGTCTACGGCCGGGTCGCTGAACACGGCGTGGGTGGCGGCGACGACGACGCCGATGGCGCCAGCCTCGCGCAGGGCCTCGGCGGCCAAGGCAATGGTGCGACCGGTATCGATCATGTCGTCAACAATGAGGCAGACGCGACCACTCACCTGGCCGACGATCTCGTGCACGGAGACCTGGTTGGGAACGAGCGGGTCTCGTCGCTTGTGGATGATGGCGAGCGGCACACCGAGCCGGTCACTCCAGATGTCGGCGACGCGCACACGGCCCATGTCGGGCGAAACCACGGTGAGGGTGGCCGGGTCGAGCTTCTCGCGAAAGTGCTCCAAGAGCACCGGCATGGCGAACAAGTGGTCGACGGGACCGTCGAAGAAGCCCTGGATCTGGGCGGCGTGCAAGTCGATCGACATGATGCGATCGGCGCCAGCGACCTTGAACAGGTCGGCGACCAGGCGGGCCGAGATCGGCTCGCGACCCCTACCTTTCTTGTCCTGCCGGGCGTAGGGGTAGAACGGTGCGACGACGGTGATGCGCTTGGCGGAAGCCCGCTTGAGCGCGTCGACCATGATGAGCTGTTCCATCAGCCACTCGTTGATCGGCGCGGTGTGGGACTGGATGACGAACGCATCCGAGCCGCGCACGCTCTCGTCGAACCGGGCATACAGTTCGCCATTGGCGAAGGTGCGTGCATCGGTGTGGAGCAGCTCTGAACCAAGCTCCGTGGCAATGTCGAGAGCGAGCTGCGGATGCGCTCGCCCCGAAACCAGTACGAGTCGTTTGTCGCCGCTGGACTTAATTTCCGACACTTATTCTCCAGTCTTTTCGCTGCTTGTGGGGCGCAGGCTCGCTGCCGCCGCTGTATCCGCGGCTGTGCCCGGACGGTTGACGTGAACCCAGCCGTCCATGTTGCGTTGCGGGGCCACGTTGATGGCCAGTGCGCCGGCCGGAACGCTCTTGCGAACGACAGTGCCAGCCCCCGTGTACGCCCCGTCCCCAATTGTAATCGGCGCGACGAACACGTTGTGCGACCCGGTGCGCACGTGCGACCCGATCTCCGAGTGGTGTTTAGCCACGCCGTCATAGTTGGCGAAGATTGTTCCGGCACCAATGTTCGACCCCACGCCAACCGTGGCATCGCCCACGTAGCTCAGATGGGGCACCTTGCTGCCGGCGCCGATCTGCGCGTTCTTGGTCTCGACGAAAGCCCCGATTTTACCGTCGGCGCCGAGTATGGTGTTCGGGCGCAGGTACGAGAATGGCCCGACAGACGCCCGCGCCTCGATCACCGCGAGGGTCGCGTCAGTGCGATTCACGCGGGCGCCTTCGCCGATCTCGCAGTCGCGCAGGGTGGTGTCGGGTCCGATGATGGCGCCAGTGGCCACCACTGTGGCCCCGATGATCTGGGTGCCGGGCAGCACCGTGACGTCGGTCGCGAGAACGGCCTTCAGGTCGATCCAGGTGGTGGCCGGGTCTTGCACGGTCACGCCGGCGAGCTGCCAGCCGCGCACGATCAGGGCGTTGAGTTTCTGGGCGGTGTCGCCCAGCTGGGCACGGTCGTTGATGCCGGCCACGATCCAGGCGTCGGCGACGGGAACGGCGCTCACTTCGGAGCCGGCCCGGCGCAGCAGTTCGATCACATCGGTGAGGTATTTCTCACCCTGCGCGTTCGCGGTGGTCAGCTGCGCCAACTGCACGCGCAGCGCGGCCAGGCCGAACACGTAGACACCCGCGTTGATCTCGGTGACGGCCAGTTCGGCATCCGTCGCATCTTTTTGCTCGACGATGCGGTCGAACGCACCCTCGACCGAGCGGATGATGCGCCCATAGCCGGTCGCATCGTCCGGGTAGGCGGACAACACGGTTCCCGCCGCTGCGCCCTTGCGGTGGGAGGCGATGAACGAAACGAGGGTTGCAGCGTTCAGCAGCGGCACGTCGCCGTTGATGACGAGCACGTCACCGTCGAAATCAGCCGGAAGCGCGGCGACGGCCTGTTCGACGGCGCGGCCGGTGCCGGGGATCTCATCCTGGTCGACGATCGTACTTTCCGGCAGGTCTTCGGCCACGACGGCGGCGAGCAGGTCACGTTCGTGCCGCACAACGGTCACGACATGCGCGGCGTCGAGGGCGCGCGCGGTGGCGAGCACGTGGCTGACGATGGGCACTCCGGCGAGCGGATGCAGCAGCTTCGGCAGGCTGGACTTCATGCGGGTCCCCTGGCCGGCGGCCAACACGATGATGGCGAGGCGGGCGTCTGTCACAGGTTTCCTAACGCATTCGGGAGAGAAAGTGAGGGCTCCGCCACCAGGATTCGAACCTGGACCGAACAACTCCAAAGGTTGCCGTGCTGCCGTTACACTATGGCGGACCATGCCAGCCGAAGCCAGCAACCAGTCAAGTCTGCCAGATTCTGGCGGTCCGCGGCGCCGCTGGCACCCCCTCGGGGCTTCTGCGCGAAGAAACCCCCGAAAAAGCGAGATAATGGAGCAATGCCTGGCCATGATGAAGTCGA
The DNA here is from genome assembly GCF_004403345.1 of Cryobacterium lyxosi. Taxonomy (NCBI): domain Bacteria; kingdom Bacillati; phylum Actinomycetota; class Actinomycetes; order Micrococcales; family Microbacteriaceae; genus Cryobacterium; species Cryobacterium lyxosi. Next base: position 146,323 of record NZ_SOGT01000004.1, on the reverse strand, counting down.
CCGAATCGTCGATTCGTGGTTGCGTGAACGGCCCGATCTTGATTTTGCGCCGCTGCAGGTCCTCAGCCGCGTCGCTCGATTGTCGAAGCATCTCGACCGGGCCCGCCGCACGGCCTTCTCCCGCTCCGAGCTCGCGTCATGGGAGTTCGATGTGCTCTCGGCGCTGCGCCGCGCGGGCACCCCTTACGAGCTCAGCCCGAAAGCCCTTCTGCAGCAGACACTTGTTTCCAGCGGCACCATGACGAACCGCATCGACCGTCTCGTCGACCGCGATCTGGTCAAGCGCCGCTCTGCGCCCAACGACGGCCGCGGCATCCTCGTGGGCATGACCCCGGCCGGTCTGACCCGCGTGGATGCCGCCATCACCCGGCTCGTCGACGCCGAAGCCGAGCTGCTCGACACCCTCTCGGTGACCGATCAGGACCGGCTGGCCGGCCTGCTTCGAAAGCTCAGCCTCGACTTCGACTAGTTACTGCCACCGCTACCGCTACCGGCGAAGAGCCTTACGCGCGAGGTAGTTGCCGAAGAACTGCACGAACTGCACGAGCACGATGATCAGCAGCACGGCCGCCCAGGTCACGATGGGGTTGAACTGACGGTAGCCGTAGAGCAGCGCGAAGTTACCGAGGCCCCCGCCACCGACATAACCGGCAACGGCCGACATATCCACCAGCGCGACAAAGATGAACGTGTAGCCGAGAATCAGCGGCCCGAGCGCCTCGGGCAGCAATACCGTGAAGATGATCCGAATCGGCCCTGCACCGACACTGCGCGCGGCATCGATCACGCCGGGCGTCACGGTGAGCAGGTTCTGTTCCACGATGCGAGCCATGGCAAAGGATGCTGCCAGAGCGATCGTGAAGATGATCGCGTTGTTGCCGATGCCGCTGCCGGTGACGGCCCGGGCCAGCGGTTGCGCCGCCGCCAGAAAAATGATGAACGGAATCGGGCGAATGAAATTGACCAGCAGATTGAGCACGAAGAACAACGGCTTGTTCTCCAGGATGCTGCCGGCTCGGGTCAGGTAGAGCCCGAGACCGACCAGTAGTCCGCCGAGGCCACCGAAGAACAGGGTCATCGCGACGATATACAGGGTCTCGTACGTCGCCGTCCACAGTTCGGGCAGCAGGTCGATGAGTGCATCCATGTCAGCGCACCTCCGTGACGGTCGTGAGCGTTCGAATGTGGGCAAGTACGGTGTCGATCACCCGATCGGCGGCTGTGAGGGCGAGGGTGAGATGCCCGAACGGTCTCCCCTGGATCTCGTTGATTCCCCCGTAGACGACCTCGAAAGCGATGCCTGCCCGAGCCAGTTCGCCGAAGACGGCACCCTGGTCGACGGCGCTGTCGCGAAAGGCGAGCGTGACGATGCGACCGGAATGCCGTGCGCGCAGCACGGCGAGCTCGGCCGCAGACGGCACCCCCTTGACCACGGTCGCGACGAATCGAGCGGATGCCGCGGCTTGCGGATTCGAGAACACGTCAAAGACCGGTCCGCGCTCGATGACGCGGCCCTGGTCCATCACGGCGACCTTGGTCGCGATGGTCTGGATGACGTCCATTTCGTGGGTGATCACGATGATGGTGACCCCGAATTCCGCATTCACCCGTTTCAGCAGCGCGAGGACCTCGTGCGTGGTTTCCGGATCGAGGGCGCTCGTGGCTTCGTCAGCGAGCAGGATGCTCGGCTGGGTCGCGAGGGCACGGGCGATGCCCACTCGCTGCTTCTGGCCGCCGGAGAGCTGGTCGGGAAACGACCCGGCCTTATCGGAGAGGCCCACGAAGTCGAGCAGTTCGGCCACCCGGGCGGCGCGCTGCTCTTTGGGATACCCGGCTACTTCGAGCGGGTAGGCCACGTTGCGGGCCACGGTGCGAGAGCCGAGCAGGTTGAACTGCTGAAAAATCATGCCGATGCCGAGGCGTACCTTGCGCAGGGCGCGCTCCGACAGCACGGCGATGTTCTGCCCGTTCACGATGATCTCGCCGCTCGTTGAATGTTCGAGAGCATTCACGAGTCGCACCAAAGTGCTCTTACCGGCACCGGAATATCCGATGATCCCGTAGATGTCTCCGGCCTCCACGTCGAGACTGACCGAGTCGATCGCCGTGACACTCGGTGCACCCTTGCTCGCGGGTGGGTACACCTTGCTGACATTCCTCAGGCTTACTAGAGCCATCCGTTGTTCCTCAAAAACCTTCTTGTTGCTGATATGTCGTAATTTCGCGCCGGGAACGCGAACGAACAGTCTCGGCTATTGACCGCAAATATCAGAAAAAACCGAAACTGCCCACGCAGTAAAGCTGAAGCTTACTTCTGAGCCTTAGTGTCCGCCTCGACCGTGACGCGCGACGCTTCAAGCTCGGAAACCGGGGTCGTCAACAGCACTGCCGTGTCGCCGGAAGCTTCGAGAACGCCATCCTGAACGGCCTTCGTCGTTTGGTAGATCTCGACGAGCTTCTGGTACGTCGCGTTGTCTTTGTCCTCGGCGCGCGCTGCAAAGACGTTCGCATAGGGCACGGACTTGGCGTCGGCCGGATCGTCCTGAGCGATGGCGTCCGAGAAACTGAGCCCGGCCTTTCCAACAAACTCGTTGTTGACGATCGCGGCGGCGACATCGGGCAACGAGGTCGTCGTGAGCGACGCGTCGAGAGCTGTAACTTTCACCCGTGAGGCGGCGGTGTCGATGTCGTCGAGTGACGACGAAATCGTGCCACCGTCGGTGAGCTCGATCAGACCGGCTGATTGGAGTACGACGAGGGCGCGGGCCATGTTGCTCTGGTCATTGGGCACGGCCACCGTGTCGCCCTTCTGAATCTCATCGACGCTGGTGTACTGCGTGGAATAGAGACCCAGCGGGTAGATTGCAGTGGCGCCGATTGCCGCGAGGTCCTGGCTGCTCGCCACGTTGTAGTTGGCGAGGTAGACGATGGTCTGAAATTGATTGAGGTCGATTTCGCCGGCGGTCAGGGCGGGGTTCGGCTGCTCGTAGGTGGCGAAGTTGACCAGGTCGACCGTGATCCCTGCGTCGGCTGCGGCTTCCTTGAAGACGCCCCAGTACGGTTCGCTCTCGTCGACGACACCGATCTTCACGACATCGTCATCACCAGCAGCGCCTGCGCACCCGGCCAGCAACGCCGCAAGCGGCAGAATCGCGAGTGCGGCCAGTACGGACTTTTTGAGGGAACGTGGCTTTTTCATGGAGGGTCTCTTTCGCTGTGTGAATTCCCCGAGAGCGCCGATGGCGATTATGGGCACAGCGATTATTCGGGCACAGATCAGCCCGAGTAGTGGGGGTGGGGGTCTGTGCCGCAGCTCTGCGAGGCACTCAATAACGATACGTGCCGAAGCTGCGACGCGTGGCCGACTCCGACACACTGCGTCACAGCTTCTGCGACGCTAGCCCTCGATCAGCTCAGTAAGTTCGACCCAGCGCGTTTCGAGCGTGGCGATGGTCTCTTCGAGTTCGGTCAGCTTCACGCCGAGCTCGCTGAGACCGGCAAAATCAGACTGGTCGTGGGCGGCGAGCTTCTCATGCTTCTGGGCGATGCGCTCCTGCAGCTTGACCACCTTGCGGTCGATCGATCCGAGCTCCTTCTGGGCGTTACGCAGTTCGGCGCCGCCGAGGGTGGGGATCTTCTTGTTCGCGCCGGCGGCATCCGCGGGGGTTCCGGAGGCCGGCCCGGAGACGGCCTTGCGGCGCACCTCGAGATATTGGTCGACGCCGCCGGGTAGGTGGCGAAAACCGCCGTCCATGACCGCGTACTGGTTGTCGGTGACGCGCTCGATGAGATACCGGTCGTGCGAGACGACCAGCAGGGTGCCGGGAAAGGAATCGAGCAGGTCTTCCATCGCGGCGAGCATGTCGGTGTCGAGGTCGTTGGTGGGCTCGTCGAGAATGAGCACGTTGGGTTCGTCGAGCACGATCAATAGCAGTTGCAGGCGACGCTTCTGACCACCCGAGAGGTCCTTGACCTGGGTGGTCAGCTGGGCGCTGAGAAAGCCCATACGTTCGAGCATCTGCCCCGGCGTGATCTCCTTGCCACCGGCCATGTAGCTGGTCTTCTGCCGGCCGATGACGTCGCTGACGCGGTCATTGCGAATCTCATCGAGTTCGAACAATTGCTGGGTGAGCACGGCGACCTTGATGGTCTTGCCGCGCTTCACGTGGCCGGTCGTAGGCTGCAGCGTGCCGGCGACCAGATTGAGCAGGGTGGACTTGCCGGCACCGTTGACGCCCATGATGCCGGTGCGCTCCCCTGGCGCGATGCGCCAGGTGATGTCATTGAGAACGGTCTTCTCACCGAACTTCACGCCGATGTCGATGAGGTCGACGACGTCCTTGCCGAGGCGCTGCATGGCCATGGACTGCATCGAGACGGTGTCGCGGGGCGGCGGCTCGTTTTCGATCAGCACGTTCGCGGCATCGATGCGGAACTTCGGCTTCGCGGTGCGGGCCGGGGCGCCGCGGCGCAGCCAGGCCAGTTCCTTCTTCATGAGGTTCTGGCGCTTGGATTCGACGACGGAACTCATGCGGTCACGTTCCACACGCTGCAGGATGTAGGCGGCGTAGCCACCCTCGAAGGGCTCGATGAGGCGGTCGTGCACCTCCCAGGTGATGTTGCAGACCTCGTCGAGGAACCACCGGTCGTGGGTGACGACCACGAGCCCGCCGCTCTGCGCGGCCCAACGGGTCTTGAGGTGGCCGGCGAGCCAGGAAATGCCCTCTACGTCGAGGTGGTTGGTGGGCTCGTCCAAAAAGATCACGTCGTAGTCGCCGATGAGTACGGCAGCCAAGGCCACCCGGCGGCGCTGACCACCGGAGAGGTCGTCGACGAGGGCGTCCCACGGAATGTCGCGCACCAGGCCGCCGATGACGTCGCGCACCTTGGCGTCGCCCGCCCAGACGTGTTCCTCGATGCCGCCGACGATGGTGTGCCCGACGGTCTGGCCCGAGGCTAGGTCATCGGACTGGTCCAGCATGCCGATCGTGACACCGCGACGCCGGGTGACCCGTCCCTCATCGGGTTCCATACGGCCGGCCAGCAGGCGCATGAGGGTTGACTTGCCGTCGCCGTTCTTGCCGACGACGCCGATGCGGTCGCCCTCGTTGAGGCCGGCAGTGACGCTGTCGAAGATGACGCGGGTGGGAAATTCGAGGTGCAGGGACTCAGCCCCGAGAAGATGTGCCATAGCCTCCAAGTTTACGGCACGGCCGCAGCCCCCGGATCAGCGAGCACAACTCCTGCAATTTGCCATAGTGCTTCGAAGCTCCCCCGGAATGACGCGGACGTTTCGCCCGTGTCCGGCAGATTGCAGGAGTTATGCCCGGAGAAGGCTAGTCGTTGATGAGGCGGGCGCCGTGCACCGGGCCGGTGGCGCGCACGACGCGCAGGCGGCTGGCCGAGAGCGCGACCTGCAATTCGAGCGCGCTGTCGGCATCCGCCACCAAAAAAGCCACGGTCGGCCCTGAACCCGAGAGGATACCGGCGAGGGCGCCGTTTTCTTCGCCAAGCTGTAGCACCTTGCCGAGGCCCGGGACGAGGTGCAGCGCGGGGGCCTGCAGATCGTTGTGCAGCACGTCGGCGAGCATATGCGGGTCGCCTGCTCGCAACGCCTGGAGAACGTTCGCGTCGACACTGGGCTGGTGCTCCGCCGGAAAGATGTCCTGGGCGTGGCGATCGCGGTGCCGGTCGAGCTCGTGGTACACCCCAGGAGTCGACATTCCAAAGTCGGCGAGGGCGAGTACCCACTGAAACTTGCCCTTGGCCAGTGCCGGACTGAGCTGGTCGCCCCGGCCGGTACCGATGGCGGTGCCGCCGGTGAACGAGAACGGTACGTCGGCGCCGAGCGTGGTGGCAATGGCGAGGAGTTCGTCTTTGCTGGCGTTGGTACCCCAGAGGGCGTCGCAGGCGAGCAGGGTAGCTGCGGCATCGGCCGAGCCGCCGCCCATTCCGCCGGCGATCGGAACGTTCTTTTCCACCTCGAGGTGCACGCCGCCGCGGTAGCCGGCCTTGCGGGCGAGGGCCCGAGCTGCCTTGATAACCAGGTTGGTGCCGCCGACGGCGAGGCCGGAAGTATCGATGCTGCCGCTGAACTCGACGGAGAAGTCGGAGGCCGGGCTGGCCCTGACCTCTTCGAACAGCGAAACGGCCTGGTAGGCGGTCGCGAGGTCGTGGTAACCGTCTTCCATTACGGCGCCGACTTTGAGGAAGACGTTGACTTTGCCGGGGGCCCGCGCGTGCACAACGGTGGTACCGGCGGACGTGATCATGCTTTTAACTTAGCCCAGCCGCTTAGCCGCCAGCGACGCGGCAGTACCAGCTACGCCGGTGCTGCCGCCTGAGCCCGCGCTATGTCGGCGGCCAGGCCAGACGCTGACGCGCCAGTGAAACGGATGTTCGCCGCGCGACTTTCCCGCAGAAAATACGGCAGCCGAAGATAGAACTGTCTTCTAGTTCTCGGGCCAGACCCGGGCGATAGCGAGAAAGTCATGAACGGTGAGCTGCTCTCCCCGCGTCGTCGGGTCGATACCCGCCGCGCTCATCACGGCGGCCGCCGCCGCCGAGTCCCCGAGAACGACCGACAGGGATTGCCGCAGCATCTTGCGTCGCTGCTGAAAAGCCGCGTCGACGAGCGCGAAGGTCTTGAGGCGCAGTTCTTCGGATTCCAGCGGTGCCGCGCGGCGTTCGAAGGCGATCAGGATCGAATCAACGTTCGGAACCGGCCAGAATACCTGACGGCTCACCTTGCCGGCGGTGCGGAAATCGCCGTACCAGGCGGCTTTGACGCTCGGGCTTCCATAGATCTTGTTGCCGGGCGGGGCGGCGAGACGTTCGCCGACCTCGGCCTGCACCATGACGACACCGGCTCGGATCGACGAGAAGTGTTCGAGCAGGTAGAGCAGCACCGGTACCGAGACGTTATAGGGCAGGTTGGCGACGAGCCGGGTGGGGTCGCCGGGCAGCTCGGTGATCTTTAGGGCGTCGGCGCGAATGACGGTGAGCTGGGCGTCCGGCTGCATGAGTTCGACGGTCAGTGGCAACTGCTCGGCCAGGCGGTCGTCGATTTCGACGGCGACGACGCTCGCACCGATCTCGAGCATGCCGAGCGTGAGCGAGCCGAGGCCGGGGCCGACCTCGACGACGGTGTCACCGGGTGCGACGGCGGCGACCTTCACGATGCGCCGCACAGTATTGCCGTCGATGACGAAGTTCTGGCCGAGCTTCTTGGTCGGATTGACGCCGAGCATCTCGGCGAGGTCGCGAATCTCGGCGGGTCCGAGAAGGGTCTTGACGGGTTTCGCCTCCTCAGCGGTTCCGTCGGTCATGCGAGACGTCCAGGGGGGGCCTGGTCTGGGCGCGGAACATCGTGGGCCGCGGTGACCGGCTCCGCATCCCAGCGACCGTAGACCAGCTCCGTGTTGGCGGTGATTTGAGCGGAGAGCAGGGAGACATCCGTTTCAAGGTGAGCGGCCATGCCGCGCAGCGTGTTGGGCAGCAGGTACGGCGCATTGGGGCGGCCGCGGTAGGGCAGCGGGGTGAGGAACGGGGCATCCGTTTCGACCAGCAGCAGGTTGCGCGGGGCGGCGGACAGGGCGGCTCGCAAGTTGTCGGCGTTTTTGAACGTGACATTACCGGCAAAGGACATGTACCAGCCTCGCGCGGCACAGATTCGGGCCATGTCGGCGTCGCCAGAGAAGCAGTGAAAGACGGTTCGTTCGGGAGCGCCGACCCGCAGCAGCGTTTCGATCACAGCCTCGTGGGCATCGCGGTCGTGAATCTGCAGCGCGAGGTTGTTCTTCTTGGCGATGCGAATATGCGCCTCAAAGGAGCGAAACTGGGCGGCGCGACCCGCTTCGGGAGTCCGAAAGAAGTCGAGCCCGGTCTCGCCGACGGCGACCACGCGCGGCTGTCCGGCGAGTTCGTCGATCGCGGCGATGGCGTCGTCGAGGGCGCCGGCTTCTTCAAGAGCAGGCGCCTCGTTGGGGTGGATCGCGACGGCGGCGAGCATGCGCGGTTCGTTCAGTGCAGCGGCGGCCGACCAGCGTGAGGTTTCGACGTCGCCGCCGACCTGGATGACACCGCGAACGCCAACGCTCGAGGCCCGGTCGAGTTGTTCCCGGTAGCTGAGCGGATACTCGCCGTCGGCGATCTCGAGATGGGTGTGGTTGTCGTAGACGGGTATCGTGAGCGGCTCCGGCAGCGGCGGGTAGCTCAGGTCGCGGCCCGCGGTGTTCTCGCGGCGACGAATAGCGCTGCCGTAGCCGTCGACGCCTCCGTCGAGCCCGACCAGCGAGTCGTTAGCCATCGGTTGGCTCCACGATCGATTCAATGCGCGGGAACAGTGGTTCGAGCGGGCTCACCACAGTGCCGCCTGCCCACTCCCAGGCCCGATCGACGCGCTGGTCTGCGAGGGCGCCGTCGCCGCCGAGAGCGGTCCACAGTTTGGCGGTGGCGATGGGAATGACTGGCGAGAGCAGCACGGTGAGGGTACCGAGGCCGCGTACGGCGGTGTGCAGCACTGTTTCCAGTCGGGCTCGCGTTTCGGAGCTCTTGGCGAGCGCCCACGGCTCCTGCAGGGTGATGTAGCCGTTGAGCTCATCGACGAGTTCCCACACGCTGGCCAGGGCGTCGTGGATGGCGAGGGTCTCGATGAAGGCACCAGCGGCATCCGTCACCCGCTTTTCGGTGGCCGCGATCGCGAGGTCGGCGGCCAAAAGCTCGCCGCCGACGGGCACGATGCCGTCGCAGTAGCGCACCACCATGGCGATCACGCGGGAGGCGAGGTTACCGAAGCCGTTGGCGAGCTCGGACTGGTACCGGGCCGAGAGGTCTTCCCAGCTGAACGAGCCGTCCTGGCCGAAGCTGATGGCGCGCATGAAGTAATAACGAAAGGCGTCGGAGCCGAACGTGTCGGTGATTTGGCTCGGGGCGATTCCGGTGAGCTTGGACTTGCTCATCTTTTCGCCGCCGACCAGTAGCCAGCCGTGGCCGAAGACCTGCTTGGGCACCTCGATGCCGGCGGCCATGAGCATGGCCGGCCAGATGACGGCATGAAAGCGCAGAATGTCCTTGCCGACGATGTGCGTGGCTGGCCAGCGGCGCGCGAACTCCTCATCGTTTTGACCGTAACCGGCCGCGGTGATGTAGTTCAGCAGAGCGTCGAACCAGACGTAGACGACGTGTGATTGGTCCCAGGGCACCTTGATGCCCCAGTCAAAGCTCGAGCGGGAGATCGACAGGTCGGAAAGGCCGCGCTTGACGAAGGACATGACCTCATTTCGCGCCGCCTCCGGCTGCACGAAATTGGGGTTCTCTTCGTACAAAGCAAGCAACCGGTCAGCGAAGGCGCTCATCTTGAAGAAGTAGTTCTTCTCGTGCAGCAGCTCGACCGGCTTCGAGTGGATCGCGCAGACCGGCTGGCCGACGTACTCACCGGTGCCGTCGACGAGGTCGGTGGCCTGCTTGTACTCTTCGCAACCGACGCAGTAGTACCCCTCATACTCGCCGGTGTAGATGTGACCCTCATCGTGCAGGTGCTGGAGAAACTTCTGCGCGTTCACCTCGTGGCGTTCGTCAGTCGTGCGGATGAAGTCGTCGTTGTTGATATTGACGGTCTCCAGCAGCGGCTTCCAGGCGGTTTCAACCAAACGGTCGGCCCATTCCTTGGGCGTGACGCCGTTGGCGATCGCCGTGCGCAGAATCTTCTGGCCGTGTTCGTCGGTGCCGGTGAGCAGCCAGGCGTCATCACCCGACTGCCGGTGCCAGCGCGCGAGAACGTCGGCCGCAACCTCCGTGTAGGCGTGCCCGATGTGCGGCACATCATTCACGTAGAAAATGGGCGTGGTGATGTAGAAAGAACCTGCGGACATGCGTTCATCTTATGCGGCGAGCGCTTATGGTCTGGCCCGGTTACGCCCGGGGGTGTCGGATCAGCCGAGCGGAAAGGCCGAACGGTCGGGTTTCGGCAGCGGCGCGCCCGTCCTGGCCTGCAGGGCGTGCTCGTAGAGTTCACGCTTGCCGAGCCCGCTGGCGGCCGACACGTCAGCCGCAGCGTCTTTCAAACGGATGCCGCCGGCCACCAGCTGCAGCACCTCCGCTACCCCCATGGCTAGGTCCAAAACCCGCACTTCGGCGCCCGCAACGACGATACAGATTTCGCCGCGCACCCCCGCAGCCGCCCACTCGGCCAGTTCGCTCGCCGAGCCCCGTTTGACCTCTTCGAAGAACTTGGTCAATTCCCGGCACACCACGACTCGGCGGTCAGCGCCGAGCGTTGCGGCCAGATCGGTCAGTGAGTCGGCGAGCCGGTTGGGCGATTCAAAGAACACCATGGTGCGACGTTCAGCAGCGAGCTCGCGCAGCAGTTTGACCCGCTCGCCGTGCTTGCGCGGCAGAAACCCCTCGAAGGTGAACCGGTCCGTCGGAAGCCCCGAGACGGCAAGGGCGGTCAGTACAGCCGAGGGTCCCGGCAGGGCCGTGACCTGCACGCCAGCCGCGGCCGCGGCATCCACTAAGTGAAAACCCGGGTCAGAAACGGTGGGCATGCCGGCGTCGCTGAGCACCAGAATGTCGACATCGCGGGCCAGTTCGACGAGTTCGGCTGCCTTGCCGCGTTCGTTGTGGTCGTGCAAGGCAATGAGTCTTGGCCGATTTTCGATTCCGAGGGCCTTGAGCAGGTGAACGGTGACGCGAGTGTCCTCGGCCGCCACGATGGTGATCGTACTCAGGGTCTCGATGAGGCGCCGGGAAGCGTCACCGAGGTTTCCGATCGGGGTGGCAGCAAGGATGATCATGCTGCAATTCTCGCAGCACCAGCCGAACATTCGTTCTTCGCTCCCTCTGTACGATGGTGACGTGCTCGCTACTAGTCGATGGGTTCACTGGGGCAGCCACCTCGCCGTAGTACTGCTGGCCGCTGCGTTGCGTTTGTGGAACCTCGGCCTGCCACACGCGCTCGTGTTCGACGAAACCTTCTATGTGAAGGACGCCTGGAGCCTGTTCAACAACGGCTACGAATCGACGTGGCCGATTGACGCCAACCCGCTGTTTGAAGCCGGGCAGATTGACATCTACACGTCGGATCCCTCTTTCGTAGTGCATCCGCCGCTCGGCAAGTGGCTGATCGCGCTCGGCATGAATCTGCTCGGCCCGGGCAATCCCTGGGGCTGGCGACTGGCGACGGTCGTGGTTGGGGTACTCGCGGTTGTGCTCATCATGCTCGTGGCGCAGAAACTGTTCCAGTCGCGATTACTCGCATTGGTCGCCGGTTTTCTACTCGCCATCGACGGGCATGCCATCGTCATGAGCCGCGTGGCGTTACTCGATAATTTCGTGATGTTCTTCGCCCTGCTCGGTTTCGGCGCCGTGTTGATGGACCGAGAGTGGCACGCGACGCGTCTCGCGACCCGGCTCGCGGGTCGAAACAACCCCGGCTGGGGTCCCGCACTGTGGTGGCGGCCGTGGTTGCTCTCTGCCGGCCTCGCTTTTGGACTGACCAGTTCGGTGAAGTGGTCAGGCCTGTATTTTCTCGCCGCGTTCGGCATCTATCTCGTCGTCGTCGACGCCCTGGCCCGGCGTCGCAACGGCGTCTCATTCTGGCTCAGTGCTGCCATCCTCAAACAGGCCCCCGCCACGTTTCTGACTCTCGTTCCCATCGCCGGCGCCACGTTCTTAATCTCCTGGACCGGCTGGTTTGTCACCCGGGGTGGTTACTACCGCGATTGGGCTGACGGGGTGGGCGCCGCCTGGACCGGACCACTGGCGTGGGTGCCGCACACGCTCCAAAGCTTCTGGCACTACCAGGCCGCTGCCTACACCTATCACGTGGGGCTGGCCACACCGCATCCGTATCAGGCGAACCCACTCACCTGGCTGTTCATGATTCGGCCCACCAGCATGTATTACCGAGGCGTGGACTCGGGAGAATTCGGCTGTCAGTTTCAGACCTGCTCTGAGGCCATCACCTCCGTCGGCAACCCGCTGATCTGGTGGGCCGCCACGGCGGCCGTGTTCTACCTCGTTTACCGACTCGCCCGGTATCGCGAGTGGCGGGTCGGCTTCATCCTGATGGGCATGATCGCCGGTTATCTGCCGTGGCTGATGTATTTGAACCGCACTGTCTTCCAGTTCTACACGATCGCCTTCGAGCCATACCTGCTGCTTGGCCTCACCTTCGTCATCGGGCTGCTCCTCAAGCGAATTCCCGACCAGGCGCGGCTACGACGCAGGCATTCAGCACATACGCAGGTGCCGGAATATGACCCCCAACCGCAGGCGGGCGCCGTCACCGCGGTGGCCGTGGGGCTGGGCGTTGCGCTGCTGGTTACGGCATTTTTCTTCCCGGTTTGGACCGGAATGCAGACTTCCTTCGCGTTTTGGCAACTCCACATTTGGATACCAGGTTGGCGATAGATCGGTCAGATACATTCCATTTTTGGCATATAATGACTGAGAAAAACGTGTGAATTGTGAGCGAACGGGGAGTTCGCGACCGTAGACTGGCCGCTATCTGCTCCACGAGTAATTGCTCACTTCCCGGCTGAGAAGTCCCGAACGCTGAGAATTCTAAGCTCAGGAAGGCCTCATGTCGGAAGCACTAGCCGCACCCTCGGTCCGCATCATCAGGACCCGGCCGGGTGGAGACACGAAAAACCCCACCACAGAGTATTCAGCGCTCCTGCACACCGTGCGCAATCTCGGCCTTCTCGGCCGCCGCACCGGTTTCTACTGGCTGGTTTTCTCTATTCTCGTGGCCGCCACCCTCGGCGCTGCCGTCGGATTCGTGTTGCTGGGAGACACCTGGTACCAGTTGATAATCGCCGCCGCGCTGGGCCTCATCTTCACCCAGTTTGCCTTTCTCGCCCACGAAGCCTCACACCGCGCAGTGTTCACCTCCGGCAAAGCCAACGACCGAGCAGGCCGGGTTCTCGCCAACCTCTTCGTCGGCATCAGCTACGCCTGGTGGATGACCAAGCACAGCCGTCACCACGCCCAGCCGAACGTCATTGGCAAAGACCCCGACATCGAACCAGACTTCATCGTCTTCCGTGAAGAAGACGCCAAGAAAGTCAGCCGGCTCGGCGCCATCATCACTCGCAAGCAGGGCTACTTCTTCTTCCCGCTGTTGATGTTCGAAGGCATCAACCTGCACGTCCAGGGCTTCAAGACCGTCTTCGGCAAGAACAAGGTCAGCGAGCGCTGGGTTGAGATCACGATGCTCGTGACGCGCATCATCGCCTACTTCGCCGTCATCTTCTACTTCCTACCGCTCGGCATGGCGTTCGCCTTCGTCGGGGTGCAGATGGCGGTATTCGGCGTCTACATGGGGGCGTCTTTCGCTCCGAACCACAAGGGCATGCCGCAGCTACCGGCCGAAAGCAAGGTCGACTTTCTGCGCCGCCAGGTGCTGACCAGCCGTAACATTCGCGGAGGCACCTTCATCGACCACTACATGGGCGGTCTCAATTACCAGATCGAGCACCACCTGTTTCCGAACATGGCCCGTCCCCACCTGCGTAAGGCCCAGGAGATCGCCAAGGAGTACTGTCTCTCCCACGACGTGAAATACACCGAGACAGGCGTCTTCGAGAGCTACGGCATCGTCATCGCCTACCTCAACAGGGTCGGTCTCGCCGCTCGAGACCCGTTCGATTGCCCGATCGTTCAGCGCTTCCGCACGCACTAGGCCGCCGCAATCATCGTCGGGCCGTCTCTCTTCGGAGAGGCGGCCTTTTTTATTTTGTGGGTATTCGGGTATTGGTATCCATGCCGGGGTGAAGTTGTTACTATGAAGGTCCTGCGACTCGGGTCGTCGGTACCGATAGGTGTCAGTCAGTGCCGAAACCGTCGGCATCTCTAAGGGGATTTTTGTGGCAGGTCGCACCGAGCTTGGTCTGATCGGATTGACGGGTATCGTTCTGGCCGTCGGGCTGGTTGTCGTTCTCTCGCCATCAGCGAGCGCCGACACCTCCTCCGACACGATCAGCTCGGCGATTCTCGGCGGAGCACTCTCGGCCGTCGTCTCTGCACCATCCCAGATGACCCCCGTCGTTCTGGATGGGCGCTCGGGCCACACCTCGGTCGGCAGCCCCGCCCAATGGACCATCACGAACGGTCGCGGCTCCAGCGCAGCGTGGAGCCTGTCGGTGAGTGCCACTGACTTCACGAGCGCGCCGGGCACGCTCGACACCATCGAGCGCACCGTTGCCGTGGAGAACCTGACCATCACGCCCGGAATCGTCACCGCCCTCTCCAGTGAGGGTGCCGATGCTGCTCCCACGACCGAGCCCGTCGCTGTCTCCGGCCGGCCGCAGGCCCTGGTCTGGACCAGCACCCTCGGCAAAGGCACGTTTACCCTGACGCCCGAGTTCAGCCTGAGCGTTCCGCCCAACGCTTACCGATCGAATTTTTCGGGCGTGATCGACGGATCCGTGGTGAATCCCTTCGTCTCGATTCTGACCTTCACGATCGCCTGACGCGGTCCTGCGCCAATCTTGAGGCAATACTGACTCACTCGCTCGCCACTAGCGCCAGTCCCCGTGTGAGGATGGCGGTATCACCTCTTTCAGGGGTCAAGCCCGAAACCAAAAAAGGTCCACCCCATGCCACCCCGCTCCACCACAGAACGTCGCCCAACGAACGCCGCTCCGGCCGCATCTTCGTCGAACCTGTGGCCGGCGCGCACCCGGCTGCTGCTCCGCCTCGCGCTCCTCGTGACCGTCGCAGTGCTGGCCCCGGTTCTGACAACCCTCGTCGTTGCTGCGCCGGCGGTCGCTATCGACGACGGAACCCTCGGCATCCGCCCAGAACTAGAATCAGACTTCTTTCACATCAATCTCGCACCCGGTGCCGCAATCGAGGCCAACGCGATCGTCAGCAACCACACGGATGCCCCAGTCACGCTTCTGAACTACGCGGTCGACGGGCAGAGCACTGAGCAAGGCGCCTTCGCCCTTGCCGCGCAGGCCGACGCGCAGACGGCGGTGGGCAGTTGGGTCACCCTCGGTGCCGATTCGATTACCATCCCGGCGGACTCCGACCTCACCGTGCCGTTTCGGCTAAGCGTTCCCCTGACCGCCACGCCCGGTGACTATGCCGGCGGGATCATCATCCAGAGCCCGCCCATCCAGGGTGATACGACTACGTCCGACGGCGATGCGGCACTGCGACTGGATGTGATCCAGCGTCAAGGCGTGCGGATTTACCTCACCGTGGCCGGTACCGCGACGACCCAGCTCAACCACGGCGCCCTGAGCTGGGAGCGCTCCGGCGACGCGGTAACGTTCACCCTCCCCATCCAGAACACCGGCAACACCATCCTTTATCCCACCGCCGGACTGAGCCTGAACAGCGTGATCGGCGCCACGACCGAGCTGCAATTCGGGGCGCCAGAGAGCATCCTCCCCGGTTCCACCCTCAACCTCGAGGCGACGCTGCCCCAGGCTGCGTTCATCCAACTCGGCAGTGCCGACGCCCAGCTGGTTTCCGACGCCGGTACCCAGCAGATCAGCGCCTCCTTCAACTACGTGCCGTGGTGGATCATCGGCATCATTCTGCTGCTCGTGCTGGCGATCGCGTTCGCCGTCTGGCGCGTGACCCTGTTCGTAGGACGCGCGCGTCGCGCGCTCGCCCAGGTTGCAAGGGCCGTGCCCGCCGCTTCGAACGACCTGGGAGACCACGCAGGGAAAAACGCTGCCGATCCCGCAGATTCAGACACCGACGCACCCCTGCGTCGACCACGGCGATGACCGCCGCCCCTTCACTCCGTCGACGCTCACTACGCGCCGGAGGTCGCCGAACACACCTCATCGCCCTCCCAGCGCTCACGATTCTGCTGCTGCTCTCCGGCTTGCTCGAGTCACAGCCTCCGGCGCAGGCCACCACAGCATCGGTTGACCTCAAAACGGCCGGCAGCTACTCCGTGCTCGCCACCGACGCCATTGCGAGCACCGGCAACACCGCACTGAGCGGCAATGCCGGAACCAGCCCTGGTACAGCGATCACCGGGTTTCCGCCCGGAATCTTAGCCGGCAACATCCACGCGGGCGACGGCCACGCGATGGCAGCCCAGGTCGACCTCGCCCAGGCCTACTCTGATGCTGCGGGCCGCGGGCCAACCGGCACCCTCTCCGGAGATCTCGCCGGCCGCACTCTCACCGCTGGCGTCTATAAATCCAACGCCGCCCTCACCGTGAGTACTACCCTCACCCTCGACGCCCAGAATGACCCCACCGCAGTGTTCATCTTTCAAATCGACGCGGCGTTCGACACTGCGGCGGCCAGCAGCATCGTGCTCGCCAACGGCGCCCAGGCTTCGAACGTGTTTTGGCAGGTTGTCGGCGCGGTAACACTCGGCACGGCCTCCTCGTTCAGCGGAAACGTACTCGGATTCGGCGCTATATCCATCGGGGCTGGCACGACCTTCATCGGCCGAGCATTGACCACAAGCGGTGCCATCACGATGGCCAGAAACATCTTCATGACCGAACCACCGCTCAACCTGCGCACTGCCGGCAGTTATTCGGTACTGGCCGGGATATCCGTTCTGAATTCCGGAGGAACGACCCTCAGCGGTAACCTCGGAGTGAGCCCGGGCACGGGCGTGACCGGCTTCCCGCCCGGCCTGGTCACCGGTAGCACTCAACGAGGAACGGCCGAGAGCGCCCAAGCCCAGCTCGATCTGCAGTCCGCCATCGACGAGGCCAGCGCCCGCCAGCCCACCACCGCGCTGAGCGGCAATCTGGGTGGTCAAACCTACAAAGCCGGCGTCTACGCCGCACCTGGCGCTCTGACTCTCAGCTCGTCGGTGACCCTGAACGGGCAGGGCAACCCGAACGCCGTCTTCATCTTCCAGCTCGACAGCACCCTCACCACGAGCGCTGGTAGCAGCGTACGCCTGATCAATGGCGCGCAGCCGTCCCGGGTGTTCTGGCAGGTCGATGGCGTGGTGCAGATCGGTTCATCGTCGTCGATCTCCGGCATTATTCTCGGCCAGGACGCCATCAACGTGGGCACCAATTCGAGTTTTACCGGCCGAGCCCTCACCCGCAACGGGTCCGTCACGCTTGGCAGCAACACATTCACGACGGATCCGGAGGTCGATCTCGGACGCGCTAGCACCTACGCGATCCTCGCGACCACCTCGGTCGCCAACACCGGAGACTCGTCGTTCGAGGGGGACATCGGCGTAAGCCCGGGAACGTCGGTCACCGGGTTTCCGCCCGACGTAGTCACCGGCACCATCCACGGCGGCGATGCTGCCGCGGCCGCTGCACAGGTCGACCTCGCTGCAGCGTACAAGGATGCCGCGGCGAGGCCAGCGAGCGGCACCATTATCGGCGATCTGGCTGGCCGCACACTCACCTCCGGGGTCTATAAGGCTGCTGCCGCCCTCGCCATCAGTACCACGCTCACCCTCGATGGACAGGGCAACCCGAATGCCATCTTCATCATCCAAGTGAATGCCGCCTTCAACACGGGTGCCGGCAGCAGCGTCGTACTGACCAACGGGGCACAAGCGTCGCGGGTCTATTGGCAGGTGGCCGGGGCTGTGTCGCTGGGGGCGGCATCCGCGTTTACCGGAACGATCATCGGCATGGCGGCGATCTCGATCGGACCCGGCGTCAGCTACCTCGGACGCGCGCTAACCGCCAACGGCGCCGTCAGCGTGGGCACGGCGAGTTTCACCAGTCCCGCCCCAACCGTCGGTGACCTCACCGCGACCACCGCGGGCGCGACGCTTTCAGCGGTGACCCTTCTCGGCACCCAACCGTCGGTGACC
The DNA here is from genome assembly GCF_004403345.1 of Cryobacterium lyxosi. NCBI lineage: Bacteria > Bacillati > Actinomycetota > Actinomycetes > Micrococcales > Microbacteriaceae > Cryobacterium > Cryobacterium lyxosi. Next base: position 128,541 of record NZ_SOGT01000004.1, on the reverse strand, counting down.
TCACCGCGACCACCGCGGGCGCGACGCTTTCAGCGGTGACCCTTCTCGGCACCCAACCGCAGCTCGCCACGGGTGTCTCGAGCCTGTGGACCATCATCGATGCGCGCGGCACCGGAGCTGCGTGGACCCTCTCGGTGAGCGCCACCACGCCGACCAGCGCCGCCGGCACGGTCGAAACCCAAGACCGAGTCCTTCCCGTGAACAACCTGAGCATAGCCCCTGGCACCATCAGTACCGGCCCCAATACCGATGCCGCGACCGATATCACGGCACCGACGCTTGCGCTGTCGACCAGCCCGCAGACCCTGGTTGCTACAACCGGCCCACACCGGGGTACCTACCTGCTGACGCCGACGTACAGCCTGATTATTCCCTCCAACGCGTACCGGTCGAACTACTCGGGCGCCATCGAAAACTCTCCAATGAACCCCTACGTGACGGTTCTCACTTTCACCATTTCGTAGCGCCTCGCGGCCTGTGCTAAGCCCCATCCTGGGCATTGCGCCAACCTTGAGCTAACGCTGATTCAACCCTGCGCGACGAACCACCAATTTGCGCGGCCCCCGTGTGAGGATTGATTCATCGCCACCGGAACTCGTTTACAACGGATAACGAGTTCGGTTCACCGCCTGCGATATCCGTTTCTCCCACACTTTCGTGGACACGCTATTTGGCGTGCTCGCGCCACCAGTAGCAACCCAGAGGACACACCATGCGCACTCTCACCAAGACCGCCGGAATCATCGTCGCCACCGGCATCCTGTTCGGTGTGGCTCTCTCCCCGGCCCAGGCCGACACTGACACCGTAAACGCGACCATCAGCGGCGGCAGCCTTACCGCCGACCCGACCGCGCCCGACGCGATGAGCGCTGTCGTTCTCGACGGAGTCAACGCGCAGGCATCCACCGGAACCGCGCCCCTGTGGACCATCACCAACGCTCGCGGCACGAACAGCGCCTGGTCTTTGTCGGCCAGCGCTACCGACTTCGTCAGCGCAGCAGGTACCGTCGACACGACCGCCCGCACCCTGCCGGCCTCCAACCTTGTCATCACGCCGGGCACCATCACCGCCGGCACCGGTTCCGACGCGGCGCCGACAGTCGGGGCCGTCACCATCAGCAATGTCGCCCAGTCTCTGGTCTACACCACGACCCTCGGCAAGGGCACCTTCACCCTTGCCCCGACCTTCGACCTGAGCGTCCCGGCCAACACCTTCCGCTCCAACTTCTCGGGCGCGGTCGGCGTCACCGCCGTCAACCCCTACGTGTCGACCATCACGTTCACCATCGCCTAGCGACCGTTCTCGCCGGGTCCCCGGCTGGACCTCTCGGGTAGCGCCTCGCACTTTATGATGCGGGGCGTTTGGGGTTGAGCGCCGTGGTGAATCCCGGTCTCGTTCCCTGCCCACCACGTCCGGGTACCGTACGATGAAGACCGTGACAGCGTACGTCTCAGCCCTGGACCTGTTTTCCATTGGAATCGGCCCTTCCAGTTCCCACACGGTGGGCCCGATGCGTGCTGCGCGCCTATTCGCCGAAGACCTCGTGGCGACCGGGCGCCTCAATGCGGTGGGGCGCATCCGCTGCTCACTGTTTGGGTCTCTGGGGTCAACCGGTCTCGGCCACGGTACGCCCGATGCCGTGCTCGCCGGATTGACCGGCCTGCGCCCGGAAACCTGCGACCCCAATCAGGTGCGCGCCGCCTGGTCTGGTATCCAAGACGGTGCCAACCTGACCCTGCTCGGTGGGCGCAGCATTCCTATCCATTCCGACGACGTGCACTTTGAGCCTCGCACACGCCTACCTGGGCACCCGAACGCGCTCACGCTGTCCGCCTATGCGACCGACAGCAGGGCAGATTCCCTTCCTCTCCTCGAGGAAACCTTCTATTCGATCGGTGGCGGGTTCATCCGCCGGGGCACCGAACGCTCGAGCGCCCAGACCCGCGTCACCCAGCCGCTCCCCTACGATTCCAGCGCACAGCTGCTCGCCCTGTGCGAAGCCCATAACTTGTCGATCTGCGAGGTCGCCCGCTGTAACGAGGAAGCGATTCACGGCGCCGCAGTGCTCGACGAGGGACTCGACGCCATCTGGAAGGCCATGCACACCTGCGTGGAGGCCGGACTCAGCACCACCGGCGTGCTGCCGGGCGGCCTCAACGTCAAACGCCGGGCATCCGCGGTACGTATCCGCTTGGAAGAATATGACGGGTTGGCCCTGTGCGACCATGACACGTCAACAGAATGGCTGCACGCCTTCGCGCTCGCCGTCAATGAGGAGAACGCGGCAGGCGGGAGAGTCGTCACCGCGCCGACGAACGGGGCGGCCGGCATCATTCCCGCCGTCGGCCATTACTACCTGCGTTTCGTTCCGGGGGCGGATGCTGCCGGTATTCGTCAGTACCTGCTCACAGCCGTCGCCATCGGCTCCCTGGTGAAGGCCAACGCCTCGATCTCAGGGGCGGAGGGCGGTTGCCAGGCTGAGGTCGGAGCCGCGTGCGCAATGGCTTCTGGCGCACTCTGCGCCGTGCTCGGCGGAACGCCGCGTCAGGTCGAGAATGCGGCAGAGATCGCCATGGAACATCACCTCGGGCTCACCTGCGACCCGGTCGGCGGGCTCGTGCAGGTTCCCTGCATCGAGCGCAACGCGATCGCCTCGTCGACGGCGGTGTCGGCGGCACGGCTGGCGCTGCACGGCGACGGAACACACCTGGTTTCACTCGACACCGTAATCGAGACAATGCGGCAGACCGGACTCGACATGATGACGAAGTATAAGGAAACCAGCGAGGGCGGGCTCGCGGTCAACGTCATCGAATGTTGAGCGCAACACCCCGAACGGGGGTAACCGACTCGGTCGAGCCACCACGCGTTCAGCCTAAGCTGACTGAGTGCGCGCATAGACGCGGTCACAGCGTGTCTTAGAAAGCAGGGTTGAACCATTCGCAGCTCACTCGTACGTCGCCCGTGGGGCATCATCGTTACCGCTGTCCTACTCGTGGCGGTGGCTGGCTGTGCCGGTGAACCTGCTCCGGCCGTGACTGTGACGATCATCCCGACCGTGCCCCCCAAGCCCACCCCAAGCCCCACCCCAAGCCCCACGCCGACACCAACGCCGGTTCCCACCGAAGAGCCGGCACTTATTCCCAACCCAACGGTTCCCGACCTCGTTCCCAACGCGGAGCCCGTGCCCCTGCCGCAGGGACCCGCCGCCGACCAGGGCAGCACACCGGGTGCCCGCGGCACAACGACCGCTGACGGCGCGGGGGCCCTGCTCACCTATACGGTCGTCGAGGGCGACGCGTTCTTCGACATCGCCCAACGATTCAACGTTCCGGTTCAACTTATGCTCACCATGAACCCCTCTGTTCCCGGGCTCGGCGAGAACATCTATATCAAGCAGATCATCAACCTGGACTGGACCACCACCCGGTAGTCGTTATGTCGCCCGATGACGCCGGATGTCGCCGGATGACTCGCCCGGGCACCGGTTCTGCCCCGTGTCGGCGGCCGGCGCTAGCCTTGTGTCATGAATTCTCCCGTTTCCTCGTCGCCCGTCGTCTCCACGCAATGGCTGGCCGATCATCTCGGTTCTGACCACCTCGTCATTCTCGACGCCACCGTGCTCGCGCTCGCACCTTCAGATTCCGGGCCGCGCTACCTCAGCGGGCGTGACGACTACCTCACCAAGGGGCACATTCCCGGAGCGGTGTTCGCTGACCTGTTCGATGTCTTCTCGGACCCAGCGGGCGAATTCGATTTCTCCCGGCCGAGCGCCGCTCTGTTTGAGGCGGCCGCGGCATCCGTCGGAATCGACAACACCACGACCGTCGTCGTTTACGATGCCGTGGTGGGACAGTGGGCTGCCCGCATCTGGTGGCTGTTTCGCGCCTTCGGCTACGACGATGTCGCCGTGCTCGACGGCGGTCTCACCAAGTGGCACGCCGAGACCCGCCCGTTCGCCACCGGCGGAACGCGACCACGGGTCGTCAGCGGCTTCACGGCCACCCCGCGTCCCGAGCTGTGGGTCGACAAGAGCTTCGTCGAGTCGATCGTCGCCGGCAAAGCGGATGCCGCCCTGGTCTGCGCCGTTCCGCCGGCGGAATTCGCCGGCACGGCCGGGTCACGCCCGCGTGTCGGACACATACCCGGCAGCGTCAACCTACCGGCCGGCAGGCTCGTCGACCCCGCCACGAATACGTTCCTGCGCGGCGACCAGCTCCAGGCAGCGGTCGCCCCATCCGTGGCGGCGTCGGCATCTGCGGCGTCGGGCCACCTGGTGACTTACTGCGGTGGCGGAATCGCCGCAGCCGCGAGCGCCCTCGCTCTCATCCGTGCCGGCAACGAGCACGTCTCCATCTACGACGGTTCCCTCAATGAGTGGGCCGCAGATGCATCCGCTCCGCTCCGCGCGCCCGGCGTGTAGCGCCGCGATCTCTGGGGGCGGTAAGCGCTACAACCGGTTGACACCGGTCACGCGCACGACAGCCGCGCCGAGTTCATCGGAGTCGGCGAGGTTCACGCGCGCGCTGATCCCCCAGTCATGGTCACCGGCCGGGTCGTCGATGATCTGGCGCACGGTCCATTCCTCGGCCCCCTCCTCGATGATGAGCAGGTCAGAACTGCGGGCGTTACCGCCGGTGAGTATCTCGTCATGCTCCGCGAAGTAGCCATCCATCGCTTCAGCCCAGACATCATCCGAGTAGCCGTGCTCCCGGTCGAGCTCGCCGAGCTCGTCGTAGTGTTCCAAGGCGGCGAGCTGCACCCGGCGGAACAGTTCGTTGCGCACCAGGATACGAAAAGCTCGCACGTTGGTGGTGAGTCGACGCGGCGGCGGAGGCAGAATCGTGTGCGCTTCTGCCTCGTGCGCAGCAAGATCGGGGTGCAGCAGTTCTTCCCACTCGTCGAGCAGGCTCGAGTCCACCTGACGAACGAGCTCACCGAGCCATTCGATCAGGTCGAGCAGGTCTTCGTTCTTTGCCTCGTCGGGAATGGTCTGCCGGGCGGCCCGATACGCGTCCGACAGGTAGCGCAACACGACGCCCTCGCTGCGGGCGAGCTTGTAGAACGCGATGAACTCGCCAAATGACATGGCCCTCTCATACATATCGCGCACGACGGACTTGGGCTTGAGTTCAAAGTCGGCGATCCACGGCTGGGAAGCCTTATAGGTGTCGAAGGTGTAATTCAGCAATTCTTCGAGCGGCTTGGGGTGCGTGATCTCCTCGAGCAGCGCCATCCGCTCGTCGTATTCGATGCCCTCACGCTTCATCGCGTTCACGGCCTCGCCGCGGGCGGCGAATTGCTGCCCCATGAGCACCGGCCGCGGGTCGTCGAGGGTTGACTCCAGAATCGAAATCATGTCGAGCGAGTAGGTGGGCGCTTCTGGGTCGAGCAGTTCGAACGCGGCCAGCGCAAACGGCGACAGCGGCTGGTTGAGCGCAAAGTTCGCCTGCAGGTCGACGGTCAAACGGATGCTGCCGCTCGCGCCCTGCTCCACGATTCCGGCTTCGCGCAGGGTCTTGTAGATACCCAGGGCGCGCCGGGCCAAAACCAGTTGACGCTTCCAGGGCTCGTGGTTGTCAAAGACGAGGGAATGCACATGGGCGAAGGCATCGCCGCCGCGGCCGATCACATTGATGAGCATCGCGGCGGTCATCTGCATGCTCGACGAGAGGGTTTCGGGTTCAGCGTCGACCAGCCGGCGGAAGCTCGGTTCGCCCCAGGACACAAAACCGTCCGGCGCCTTCTTGCGCACGATTTTGCGCTTCTTCTTCGGGTCATCGCCGGCTTTCTCGATGGCCTTGAGATTGTCACTCTCGTGCTCGGGCGCCTGAATGACCACCGTTCCTGCGGTGTCATAGCCGGCCCGCCCAGCCCGGCCCGCGATCTGGTGAAACTCGCGCACGTTCACCTGGCGCATTTTCACACCATCATATTTGGTGAGGGCGGTGAACAGCACGGTGCGAATGGGCACATTGATGCCGACACCGAGGGTGTCTGTGCCGCAGATCACCCGCAGGTAGCCGCGCTGCGCGAGCTGCTCCACCAGGCGGCGGTATTTCGGCAGCATGCCGGCATGGTGCACACCGATTCCCATGCGGATCAGCCGGGACAGGGTCTTGCCGAAACTGGTGGTGAACCGAAACTCGCCGATCAGCTCGGCAATGACGTCACGCTGCTCCCGGGAGGCCACCTTTGCGCTCGCGAGAGCTTGAGCACGTTCCAGTGCAGCCGCCTGAGAGAAGTGCACGATGTAGACCGGCGCTTTGTCGGTGTGCAGCAGCTCTTCAACCGTTTCGTGCACCGGGGTCTGCTCGTAGTAATAGCTGAGCGGAACCGGGCGCTCCACCCCGGTGACGACCGCGGTGGGCCGCCCGGTTCGCCGGGTCAGGTCATCGCTGATGAATTTCACGTCGCCGAGTGTGGCCGACATGAGGATGAACTGTACCCGTGGCAACAGCAGCAGGGGAACCTGCCAAGCCCAGCCGCGCTCCGGGTCCCCGTAGAAATGGAATTCATCCATAACGACGAGGTCGACCTCGGTGTCTTCGCCGTTCCTCAGCGCGAGATTGGCGAGAATCTCGGCGGTGCAGCAGATGATTGGGGCGTCGGCGTTGACGCTCGAGTCCCCGGTCATCATGCCGACGTTCTCAGCCCCGAAAGTTTCGACCAGTGAGAAGAACTTCTCACTCACGAGGGCCTTGATCGGCGCGGTGTAGAAGCTGCGTTTACCGGCGGAGAGTGCCGCGAAATGAGCTCCGACGGCCACGAGCGATTTGCCGGTTCCCGTCGGTGTGCTCAGGATGAGGTTGGCCCCCGAGACGATCTCGATGACCGCTTCCTCCTGCGCCGGGTACAGGGTGAGGCCCTGTTCGGTCGCCCAGGTTTCAAACACCTCGAAGAGAACGTCGGGGTCGGTTTCGTTTTCGAGGCGCGCAAGCAGAGACATAGTCCCTCAAGACTGCACTACTTCGCACCGTGTCTTCGACTCTGCCCCTTCTCGTCTGTCCACTGTCACAGTTCGCCGCACGCCGGCTCGGCCATCGCGCATAACTCCTGCAATTCGCGAGCCGCCTGAACACCCGGCGCGAAAAGTCGGGCAGGTCCGGAGCCTCGCCCCCAAATTGCAGGAGTTATGCGCAGTTGATGGCCAGTCTGGTGCCCATTTGGATGGCCGGTGCAATTTGTCGAATTGGCCACCCAGCCGAACCGCAAGAATATTGCGGATGTCTGACGAAACCCGCCGAGGCCCCTGGCCGGGTGGCAATCACAGTCGCCGGTTCTAGGCTGGTCACATGGTTTATGTCACTCCGGACACCACTGCGGTTGCTCCGCTACACCGTGCTCAGGCATTCTGGCGCCCGGCGGCCGCCGGTCTGGCCGCCGCCCTCGCCGGTCTCGGCGTGGCCGAATTGACCGCGGCCTGGATCGCCCCCGGCGCCAGCCCGGTGCTGACGGTCGGTGTCCTCGTCATCGACATCGTTCCAGCCGGCGTCAAGGACCTCGTCATCGGCTTGTTCGGCACGGCCGACAAGATCGTGCTGATCGTGACCATCGTGCTCGTGCTTCTCCTGGTCGCCGCCCTGGCCGGCATTCTCGAGAGTCGGCGCCCGCCATTCGGCCGCCTGCTGGTGGTGCTCATCGGCGCGATCGCCCTGTTCGCGGCGCTCTCCCGTTCGAGCGCCTCGACCCTCGACGCGGTCCCAGCCGTCGTGGCTATGGGTGTCTCGGCCATCGCCCTGACCTTTCTCACGACCCGGCTGCCCGTCGATCACCGCACCGGGCACGCCGCCACGGCATCGGCGCCGGCACGGGTGCCGGAACAGGCGCCGGCACAGGTGCCGGAACAGGCGCCGGCACGCCTCGACGGCAGCGGTCCAGACCGTCGCCGCTTCCTTGTCTACACCGCAATCACCGCGGGCATCGGCCTGCTGGCTCTGGCCGGCGCACAGTTCAGTGCCGCAGCCACCCGGGCAGCGGATGCTGCGCGCGCGCTATTCCCGCTGCCCACGCCATCCGTTCGCGCCGCCGCGATTCCGGCCGGGGCAAGTCTCGACGTGGCAGGGATCACCCCACTGATCACCCCGAACGCCGACTTCTACCGCATCGACACCGCCTTGAGCGTGCCGCGCATCGACCCGACCACCTGGCGGCTGAAGGTCACCGGCATGGTCGAGAACGAGGTCGAGATCGATTTCGCCGAGCTGCTCGCCCTGCCGCTGGAAGAGAGCACGACCACCTTGGCCTGCGTGTCGAACTACGTCGGCGGCGACCTGATCGGCAACGCGACCTGGCTCGGCTACCCCATTCGCGCGCTGCTGGCGCGGGCCAAGCCCACGGAGCGTGCCGATATGGTGCTCTCGACCAGCCAGGATGGCTTCACCGCCGGCACCCCGATCGAGGCGCTTACCGACGGCCGCAACGCCATTCTCGCCGTCGGCATGAACGGCGAACCGCTCCCCCTCGAACATGGGTATCCGGTGCGCATGGTCGTGCCCGGCTTGTACGGCTATGTCTCGGCGACGAAATGGGTGGTCGAACTCAAACTCACCCGGTTCGACCAGGAGCAGGGCTACTGGACCCCGCGCGGTTGGTCAGCAGAAGGACCGGTCAAGCTCTCCTCCCGCATCGACGTGCCCCGCCAGGGCACCTCGGTATCCGCCGGGTCGATCGTCGTTGCCGGTGTGGCCTGGTCGCAGCAGGTGGGGATCAGCGCTGTCGCCGTGCAGATCGACGACGGGCCCTGGCAGGCCGCCGCCCTCGCCGACGCGATCTCGGTCGATACCTGGCGTCAATGGGCCTACACCTGGGACCGCGCGGTCGCCGGCGACCACACCATCAGGGTGCGGGCAACGGATGCAGCGGGCCTCGTGCAGACGTCGGCCACCGCCGACGTCGCGCCGGACGGCGCCACCGGACTGCACGAAATCTCGGTATCCGTCTCGGCCTGATCTGCTCGGCGTGACCTGCTCGGCGCGGGCTGCTCGGCGTGACCTGCTGGGCGTGACCTGCTCGGCGTGACCTGCTCGGCGTGACCTGCTCGGCGCGGGCTGGAACATATGCCCCGTCGCCGACCCAGTGATGATCGCGGCGGGAGAACACCGGTGAGCGGATGCTGGCCGCTTTCGTATCCCCGCCGATGCCGCCGAAAGCAGATGGTGCCATGCTGTCGCACCGAGAGCGAGGCAGGACGCGATACCGGGGGTTACGCCTCGGCGGGGAGGTTCGGGCGTGTCCAGAACCTCCCCGTCAGACGTGTGCGGGAGTACCGCCACTGAGCGAGAGTCGTACCTCTCGGTCAGCGACGATACTCCCGCGCCAGGGATCGGTGTTCCTTAGCCGTTGGCCCCGCTGGTGTTGATGACACCGTTCACACCGGCCGGGAAGAACCCGCCCGACTTCACGGGCGCCGCATTGAGGTACGTGATGTTGAGCACCTGCGCTGCGCTGCGGCTGTAGACCAGGCCGTTGGCGTCGGTCGGTACCAGGTTGGCCTTCGACGCGTTACCAATACCCTGGTCAAGGTCGGTCGGGCCGTCGACGGCATCGCGCAGATCGGAGATCTTCTGCGCGGTCGTGTACACCGAGGGAAGCGCGATACCGAGTGCGTACAGCGTGCTGCGGATGACGCCGGCGTGATAGGCCTCGACCGCGAGCAGCCCGGCGGCCGCTTCGAGGAATGTCTTGTTTGTGATCAGCGGCGCGGCGCCCTTGTACGCGGTGACTCCGACATCCTCGAAAATGAACGCCCCGAAGAGAAAGTTCGCTTCATTGGCGTACACGTCGAACTTCTGACCGGGCTTGACCAGACCGGCCGCCTGGGCAGCAGCCGTGAAGCTCGCGTCGAGGTTGATCTTGGGGCGAGACACCTTTGCGCTGCCCAGGGCGGACCGTAGGAAGGCCACGTGGGCCTTCTCGTCGGCGGCGATTTCATCGGCGTACTTCTTGATGATTGCGGTCTTGAAGTGCACCATACGACCGCCGGTCACACCGCCGCGCGTTCCGGTTCCCGTCGTCATGCTGTCGGGCAGCCCTTGGCCGGTTGTTGCCCGCAGGTAGAACTCGGCCTCGAGGTATTCGAGGTTGAGGGCGAAATTCAAAATGGCCGCATCGCTCGGCGCCTCTGCCGGGCCGGTGGATTCGGCAGCCAGTGCCGGGCTGCCGGTAGCGAGCACCGCTGCTCCTACACCGAAGCCGGCCACACCCGCCGCTCGCAGAAAGTTTCGGCGATCCGACGAATTCTCCGCGCTGCGATTGATGGCATTAGTGATAAACCCCTGATCAAACATTCCAGTTCTCCTGACGGTAAGTGAACGTTCCGGGTGTGCCTCAGTAACACCGGTAACGTACCCTCGCAAATCACTTCCATGTAAGGGTGGACAAAAGTCGTAAGCAAACGATAAGAATCATTTGCACTTTTGTGCATGTGCAGTTTTCGGAGCTTTTCAGGCGCGCCATCGAGCGCGCAGTCCCGGTGAAATCACCGAGTCGGAGCGATCAGAGATTAGAGCAGCAGGCCGTCTGCGCCGATTCGCGGCACTCGGCGGGCGACCCGGCGGTCGTGAAGCAGTGCAATTCCGTAAGCGGTGAAGTACAGCACGACCATCGGCACGGCGAGCAGGAACATGGACACGACGTCGGCTGCCGGCGTCGCAATGGCCGTGAACAGGATGATCACCAGAATGGCCAGACGCCAGGATTTGATAATGGAGCTGGCGCTGATCACCCCGGCAAAGTTCAGCAGCACAATAAATACCGGCAGCACGAATGCGATCCCGATTGCGATCATCAGTTTGAGCACAAAGTCAAAGTAGTTTCCTGCATTGATCAGTGCGGCGTCCTGCTGCGGCGCGAAACTCGTCATGAGTTCAACCACGTGCGGCAGCACATACCAGCCCGACGCGCACCCGATCAGAAATAGCGGCACGGCGGAAAAAAAGAACCCGAAAGTGTATTGCTTCTCTTTGCGCGTAAGGCCGGGCATCAGAAAAGCAAAGACCTGATACAGCCACATCGGGCTCGATACGATCAGTCCGACGTAGAAAGAGATGCGCAGTTTGAGGTCGAAGGCACTCGTGATATCCGGGTAATTGATCTGGGCGTTGCGGTTCTGGGCGCGCACAATCGCGTAGATCGGCTCCCGCAGACCATCCCAGACGAAGCCCGAAAGAAACCAGCCGGCGATAGCACCGACGAGGATGCCCGCAGCGGCGAGAAAGAGTCGCTTGCGCAGCTCGAGCAGGTGCTGCCCAAGCGACATCTTTTTCTTGGCGGGCGCGGTGCGCACGCCCTCCACCACCACGATTGCCTAGGCTTTCGAGTTCGGCGTGCTGCTCGGGTCGGCGCGAGTACCATCGGCGCGAGCACTGTCGGCGCGAGTACCATCGGCGCGAGTACCATCGGCGCGAGTACCATCGGCGCGAGTACCATCGGCGCGAGCACTGTCGGCGCGAGCACTGTCGGCCGAACTATCGGGCGTGCCGTCGTCGGTGCGTTCCGGGGTGATCTCACTCTTGAAAATCTTCATGGACTGACCGAGACTGCGGGCGAGCCCCGGCAGTTTCGGTGCTCCGAACAACAGCAGGATCACGACGAGAATTATTAGGAAATGCCATCCGGTCAGGTTGCTGAGCATGCGAATTCTCCCTCTAGTGAGTCGGTCGACCAGCAGTGTAACGGTCTCAGCGGAGATAAAACCGGGTAAACCTCATTTATTCTTCCCGTATCGGGTATTTCCGCACTCCTGCACACAGAAGCCACGCTGTCAGGACGTCGCCCGGGACGTTGCGAAGCGTTCGAGAACCTCGCCGATACGCATTTTGCACCCGCCGCATCCGGTGCCGGCTCGGGTCGCTGCTCCGATACAGGCGACACTCGTGTTGCCGACCTCGGCTGATTCGGCAATGGCACCCACGGTGACGCCGTTGCACCAGCACACCGTCGCGCCCGGGTTGAAGGCGCCGCCGACCGAGGGCTCGTAGTCCGGCCCGTCGTAGCGCAGCAGCACTGAGCGGTCAGCCGGTAGTTCGCTGCCGCGCTCGAACAGTAGTGTCAGTTCGGCGGCGGTGCGCGGCATACCGACGCAGATGAAGCCCTCGAGAATCCCCTCACGGGTGACCATCTTCACATAGCGGCCGTGCTCGGGATCAGCCCACTGCGACACGTACAACGACGCTGCGTCACACGCGGCGGCATGACCATCGACCCCACGATCCCACGGGTCGGCTGCGGTGTTGCCGACCGACACAACCTCAATGCCCTCGGCTTTGAGCATCACCACGGCCGACGCCGCACCGATCAGGGCGTGGACCTCCCCCGTGCCCAGCACCTCGTTGCTGAACCGCCGGGCGAGCCAGTCGGCCTGGCGCCAACCCGGCCCGATCAGACCGCTCGGGCCGCCGGTCGGCAGCGTTGTCGACTCACCGGCACGGCGGGCAGGTGCAACGTGGGCGCAGTCGCCGATCGCGTAGACGCGCGGATCGCCCCAGCTCTGCAGGTTCGAATCGACCAGGATTCCGGTCGAAACCGGCAGCCCGGCCAGCTGTGCCAGCTCGGTTCGAGCGCCGACTCCGCACGAAAGCAGCAGCAGGTCGCCGTGGATCTGCTTGCCGTCAGCGCAGATAAGAGCGTCGAACCGGTCTACGCCGTCGTCATCCTGGTGAAAGAGCAGGCTCTCAGCGCGGGAATGGTTGACCATGGTCACGCCCGCCCGTCGGGCGCTCTGCGCCAGTACGCTGCCGCCACCGCGGTCGAGGTTACGGTTCATGGGAATTTCCCCGTGGTAGACGACGCAGGCTTGCGCCCCGGCCGAAGCCGCGGCGAGCGCGATCTCCATGCCGAGCACGCCAGCGCCGAGCACGACGATGCGCTTGCCTGCGGTCACGGCCGCGAGTACCCGCTGGGCATCATCGAGGTCACGCAGCACGGTAACCCCGCGTGGAAGTGTGGCGCCGCCGGTATCGAGGGCAGCGGCATCCGCTGCCGGCATCTGCCGGTCACGATGCACCCGGATGATCCCATCCAGGGTGGGAATGTTGGCGCGGGCGCCGGTGGCGAGCACGAGCCGGTCATAGGTCAGCAGGGTGCCGTCGCTGAGCGATACAGCAGAGCGGCTGCGCAAAATCGCGGTGACGCTCACACCGAGGTGCAGGTGGACACCGGCCTCGCGGGCGGCGAAGGTGTCGGTGATCTCGAGGCTGTCACGGTCGGCGTTGCCGACCGCGTGTTCGGCGATCAGCACTCGGTTGTAGGCGTCGGTGTTTTCGGCTCCGACCACGGTCAACGTGGCAGCGCCCCGGCGCACGAGCGGCAGGAGTTCTTCGACGAAGCGGGCCCCGACCGGACCGTAACCGACGAGCACGATGCGCTCAGGGTTGGGCGTTTGTGAGGTGCTTCGTTCAGACATTAGCGCCTGCTTTCACGAGTGCACGCACCCGAACGGTTGTCTTCTTGAACTCGGGCATGCCGCTCACCGGATCGGTCTCGTCGTCGGTCAGCAGGTTGGCGCGCTGGTCGCCACTAAAGTGAAACGGCAGAAAGACCGTATCAAAGCGCATGTCGGTGCTCACCTGTGCGCGGCAGCGCACCGTACCGCGGTCGTTGCTGACCTCGACCCAGGCCTCGTCACTGATTCCCAGCTGCTCGGCGGTGGCCGGGTGGAGCTGCAGTCGGGCCTCCGGCTGGGCGTCGGAAAGCTCCCGCACCCGCCGGGTCTGGGTGCCGCTCTGGTAATGCTCGAGCAGCCGGCCGGTGATGAGCGTCAGGGTGCCACCGACCTGGGCCGGCGCGCCGAGGCGGCGCGCCTCGACAACTACGAGGCGGGCCAGGCCGTCGGGGTGGGCGAAGCGGTCCAGAAACAGTCGCGGCGTACCAGTCGACCCGACCGGGTAGGGCCAGAACACCGGTTCCTCGGTATCGAGCAGGGCATAGCTGAGGCCGGAGTAGTCGGCGAGTCCGCCCTTCGACGCCCGGCAGAGTTCGTCGAACACCTCGCTCGCCTGGGAGCTGAAGGTTCCGGCCGAGCCGAGGCGTCGCGCGATCTCCTGCCAGATCCACAGTTCGCTGCGTATGCCCTCCGGCGCATCGACGGCGAGCCGGCGACGGATGACGCGGCCCTCGAGCGAGGTCATCGTGCCCTCTTCCTCGGCCCACTGCGTGACCGGCAGCACGACGTCGGCGAGCACCGCGGTGTCGGAGAAGAAGAAGTCGGCGACCACCAGAAAGTCGAGGGTTTTCAGGGCTGCCCGCACCCGTTCGGCGTTGGGCGCGGAGACGACGATGTTGGAGCCGTGCACGAGAAGACAGCGGATCCCGCCCGGCTCCCCCAGCGCGCCGAGAAGCTCGACCGCGGGCAGGCCAACGCCGGGCAGGCTGTCGGGATCGACTCCCCACACCCCGGCGACGTGCGTGCGAGCGGCGGGATCGTTGATCCTGCGGTAGCCCGGCAGCTGGTCGCACTTCTGCCCGTGCTCGCGACCGCCCTGACCGTTGCCCTGGCCGGTGAGGGTGCCGTAGCCGCTGTGCGTGGTTCCGACGAGGCCGAGCACGAGGCTCAGGTTGATGGCGGAAGTGGCCGTGTCGGTGCCGTCGGCGTGCTGCTCGACACCGCGCCCGGTGAGGATATACGTTCCGCTGCCGGTCGCGGCCCCCCGTGCCGCACCGGCCGCGAGACGGCGGGCCAGCTCCCGCAGCTGCCAGACCGGAACACCGGTCTGTTCCTGCACTCTGCTCGGCCACCAGCGGCTCACGCTGCGGCGCACCGCGTCAAACCCCGTGGTGCGATTGGCGAGGTAGCTCCGGTCGGTAAGTTTCTCGGCGATGACGATGTGGGTCAGGCCGAGTAGCAGCACGAGGTCGCTGCCCGGGGTGGGCTGCACGTGCATTCCCGCGCCATCGTCGGTGAGCCGCGCTGTCGCTGTGCGGCGCGGGTCGATGACCACGAGGCCCCCGGCGGCGCGAGCACCCTCGAGGTGACCGATGAACGGCGGCATGGTCTGCGCCACGTTGGAGCCGAGAATCAGAATGGTGTCGGCCGTGTCGAGCTCGTCAACCCGAAACGGCAGGCCTCGGTCCAGTCCGAAGGCCCGGTTGCCGGCCGCGGCGGCACTGGACATGCAGAACCGGCCGTTGTAATCGATGCGGCTGGAGCCAAGCGCCACCCGGGTGAACTTACCGAGCTGGTAGGCCTTCTCGTTGGTGAGGCCGCCGCCGCCGAACACGCCGACCGCGTCGGCCCCGTACTCAGCCCGGGTGACGCGCAGTTTCGCGGCAACGAGGTCGAGCGCGTCGCTCCAGGAGGCCGGTTCGAAGGTGCCATCAGCCTGCCGCACCATTGGTTCGAGGATGCGGTCTGGCGAGACGAGCAGTTCGGCGGCGGTCCAGCCCTTCTTGCACAGGCCGCCACGGTTGGTCGGGAACGCCCGGCCGGTCACCGTCAAGGAGGCGGCCGAAGCGGCCGGCGAAGCGGATGCGGCGACATCCGCTTCACCCGGCGTCGTTTCACCGGGACTGAGGTTCATGGCGCACTGCAGGGCACAGTACGGGCAGTGCGTGGCGGTGGGCAACGGGCGCCTAGATCTTCTGGCCGGCGACGGACGAACCGCGGCGCAGGTAGACGAAAGCGGTGACGCACATCATGACGACGTAGGCGATGGCGAAGGCGTAGATCGCGCGTGAGTAGTCGCCGGTGGTGGTCTTGGAGAAGCCGAGCACCTGCGGAATGATGAACCCGCCGTAGGCGCCGACGGCGGAGATGAGGCCGAGGGCCGCGGCGCTCGTGCGCTGGGTAGTGACATCACCCGAGTTCTCGTGGGCGTCTTTCACCCCGCTGCGCGCCGAGAACACGCTCGGGATCATGCGGTAGGTCGAGCCGTTGCCAATTCCGGTGGCAACGAAGATGAGCAGAAAGCTGCCAAGGAAAGCCCAGAAGTTACCGAGCGGCAGCATGGCCGCGACCACGAGGGCGCCGGCGCCCATCACGCCGAAGGCTGCAACGGTGACGAATGCCCCGCCAAAGCGATCGGCCAGGCGTCCGCCGGCCGGCCGGGCCAGCGACCCGACGAGGGCACCGATGAACGCGAGGGAGAGCGACGCTGAAGCGACCTGAAAGGTGGAGTAGGCCGGGAACTGGTCGGCGATGAGCTTGGGGAACACGCTCGCGAAGCCGATGAAGGAGCCGAAGGTACCGATGTAGAGCACGGCCAGAATCCAGAAATGTGGTTCTTTCACCGCGGCGATGGAACCGGCGAAGTCGGCTTTGGCGTTGGTGATGTTGTCCATGTACTTCCAGGCGCCCCACATGGCGAGGAGGATGAATGGAATCCAGAACCAGCCGGCGAGGCTGATGTTGAGCGTGCCGACGGCGCCGAGGGTGATCACGATCGGCACGATGAGCTGGGCCATCGCGGCGCCGAGGTTGCCGCCCGCAGCATTCAAACCGAGCGCGTAGCCCTTCTGGCTCTGCGGGTAGAAGTAGGTGATGTTTGACATCGAGCTGGCGAAGTTTCCCCCGCCGAAACCGGCGAGGGCTGCGACGAACAGCATGACACCGAACGGGGTATCCGGGTTGCCGACGCAGAAGCCCAGGGCGATGGAGGGGATCAGCAGCAGGCCGGCCGAAACGATGGTCCAGTTGCGGCCACCGAATTTGGGCACCATGAACGTGTAGGGAAACCGCAGGGTGGCGCCGACGAGGCTCGGCATCGAGATGAGCCAGAACACCTCGGCGGTCGAGTAGGTGAAGCCGACCGCCGGCAACGACACGACGACGATGCTCCAGAGCTGCCAGATGGCGAAGCCCAGGAACTCGGCCAAGATCGACCACTTGAGGTTGCGAGCGGCGATGAGCTTGCCGCCCTGTTCCCACTGCTTCGTGTTCTCGGGGTTCCACTTGTCGATCCACCGACCAGGACGGTGCACCAGCACCGCGTCGTCGATCGTGGATGCGGTGTGGCCGAGCGCTGATCCCACTGTGCTGGATGTCATCGAAGTCCCCCTCGGGATTGGAATGAAATGGCGGTGCAAAAATCTGCAGGCAGCCGGGGCGACTCCCCTGCTTTGACGTTAGCCAGCGCGTGTTTCCGGCAACGCTGGCACCGGTTACCTTTCGATCACCAGATGATCACACGCCGTTCGATGGGGTGTTGGGGCGCTGTTACACGACGGACACAATCGGCGCTCTGGCCCCAGCAATACAGGTACCGGATGGCGGGGGTGGCAGACTGGTAGACCCGCGCCCGCGCATCCGCTGTTTGAAAGGCCCCACATGACAATCACCGCTGCCGCCGACGGTTCTGCCCTCGGGAACCCCGGACCAGCCGGCTGGGCCTGGTACGTCGACGACTCCTGCTGGGCCGCCGGTGGGTGGAAGCACGCCACCAACAATCAAGGCGAATTGAAGGCCGTGCTCGAGCTGTTTCGCGCCACCGCGCACATCGACGACGACCTGCTCGTGCTGTGCGACAGCCAATACGTGATCAACTCCGTCACCAAGTGGATGAAGGGTTGGAAGGCCAAGGGCTGGCGTAAGGGTGACGGCAAACCGGTAATGAACCTCGACCTGCTCCAAGAGATCGACGAGGTTATCGCCGGGCGTCGGTACCGATTCGAGTGGGTGAAGGGACACGTGGGGCATCCGCTCAACGAGGCCGCCGACGTGCGCGCGCGCGGCGCGGCCGAGGCGTTTCAGCGCGGCCGGCCGGCCCCGGCCGGACCCGGTTTTGCCGGGCTGCAATCAGAAGCTCAACCGGTTGGACGGGCGAGCGCTGCGGTATCCGGCGGGCTGCGTACCGCGGGTTCGCCGATTGCTTCGCCCCTGAGCACTGGCCGAAGCACGGAACGAGCGGTCGCCTACGCGCACGACGAACTGTTCTCGTTCGACGATATTGGCGACGATATTGGCGACGATATCGGCGAGGATCGCCGCGATCTCATCGATCCGAACAGCCCCAACAGCATGCGCAGCGGCGATGAGTTGCACCGGGTGACGCTCACGCTCAGCGCCGAGGAGCATCGGCGTCTAATTTCGCGGTCACAACAGCGCGGCGAGACCGTCGAGGATTACCTGCGCGGCCTGATCATCTAGCCGACGCTGCCCACTGGTCCGCTCGCCCACCCGTGTCGACGTCTCAACACTGCGGCCCCGGCCCGGTCAGCGCACTCCGATGAGAGACCGCAGGCCGAATTCGGAGACGATCGGAATGCCGTAGTCGCGGGCCTTCCCGGTTTTGCCGGTGATCGACGCGGGGTTGGCGGCAACGAGCAGGCGCGTGCGCAGGGTGACCGCCGTGCCCAGGGACAGACCCCGAGCAACCAGTTCTCGGCCCCAGTCGGAACGGGCCCGGGCCATATCACCGGTGAGCACGACGATGTCGCCCTGTTCCAGCAGCACAGTGTCGATCGAGGCGAGTGGCAGCTGCACCACCGAGGCGGGTGCTGCCAGTGCGGCGGCAACGATTTTCGGAGCGACATCGAGCATGCGGGCGACCGCGATCAGGTCGGCAGAATCTGCGACGCTGAGAGCGCCGTTCAACCAGGCAACCTGCACAAGGTCCTCAAAATAGCGGCGATGCAGTGCGATGCCCTCGGCGACCGTTACACCGCTGAATTCCGCCAAAACCCGAAGTTCACGTGTTTCCTGCGGCGAGAGAACATGATCGAGCAGGCACAAATCGAGCAGGGCGAGGTAGTCGAGATGTTCTTCGGGACCGGTGTAGTCGGGGAGTTTTACAGCCGCGCGGGCCAGGAAGCTCGGTGCCGGTGCTTCGTCGCCCGGCGTTGACGGGTCGCGCTGCACCCACTCTGCGTCGGTGGCAGCGGTGATTCTCGGCCAGGCGGATCGCTCGGCACGGTCAAGAGCGTTGATCCACGGCGTGACGAGGGGCGAACCCTGCACGTAGGCGGCGAGAAGACTCGCGCAGGCCACGGCCTGCACCAGGGCCCCCGGTCCTGGCTCGATTTCAATGTCATAGGCGGCGCAACAATCGACCAGCAGCCGACCAGCGCCGGGCAAATAGGTGCGGGCCAGGTGCATGGTGCAGACGGCCTCGAGTCCGCGGCCGGGGGCATAACCCATCAGCTCGAACTCGCGCATGAGAAATCCGGTGACGAACTGGGCATTGTGCGTCACCAATACCCGGCCCCGGAGCAGGTCGACCAGGCGCGGTGCAATCTGCTCGAACGTCGGCGCGCGCAGGAGTTCGGCGGTGCTGACGCCGTGGTTCGCCACGTCCCCGGCGTTGCTCCCCGGGTTCACAACGGTTTGCCAACGCGCAGCAATGCGACCGCCCACGTCGAGGTGCACCACAGCGACCTCGACGACCCGATCCCGTTGATACGGGAACAGTCCGGTGGTTTTCAAACTTATAACGGCGTATCCACGTTCGGGCATGGCCACACTCCACAATCTTGTCCTGTGAAGTTATCCACAAACCGGCCGAATCGCGACAACCCGTTCGGGGGCTTGTGGGTATCGCCAAATACTACTTAGATGCCTACTTGACGGAAGCGGCCTTCCGTGCAGAGTTCTTCGGCGGGAGCAGCGTGTCAGCCTCCTCCAGCGACATTCCATTGGTTTCGGGCACCTTGCGCAGCACGAACCAGAATGATAGTCCGGCGAACAGGGCATACAGGGCATAGGTGATCGGCAGGGAGGCATCCGCCATCGGCGGAAAGCTGACCGTGATCAAGAAGTTCGCGATCCATTGGGCGGCTGCAGCCAGCCCGAGGGCCTTGGCACGAATCGAGTTGGGGAACATCTCGCCGAGGAGCACCCATACAACCGGGCCCCATGAAGCTCCGAATGAGATCACGAACAGGTTTGCGGCAACGAGCGCGATCGGCGCCCAGGCACCCGGCAGGCTGAGCGCGCCGTCGACCGTGACCGACTGGCTGAACGCCGCCGCCATTGTCGCCAGCGACACCGTCATGCCGATGGAGCCGGCCAACAGGATCGGTCGTCGGCCGATCCGGTCGACCAGGGCGATCGCCACCAGGGTGACCAGAATGTTGGTGACCGAGGTGATCACCGAGATGGTCAGCGAATTGGATTCCTCGAAGCCGACCGCGCTCCAGAGGGTGGTCGAATAGTAGAAGATCACGTTGATGCCGACGAACTGCTGGAACACCGACAAGATGATGCCGACCCAGACAATCGGTTTGAGACCGAAGGCACTGCCACGCAGAGACCCCGCCTTCTGTGACCGCGCATCGACCTCGATCGATTGACGCATGTCGCGAATCTCCCGGTCGACGTCCCCGCTCGGCCAGAGCCGGGTGAACACTGCGCGGGCATCCGCTTCTTTGTCTTTGAGAATCAGGAAACGCGGGGATTCTGGAAGGATGAACGCGATGCCGCCGTACACGACGGCCGGCACGGCGCCGACGAGGAACATCCAGCGCCAGGCTTCCAGCCCGAACCAGAACTCACCAGCTGCTCCGCCAGCACTCTCGGCGAACACGGCGTCGGAAAGCAGCGCGGTGAAGATGCCCAGCGTGATCGCAAGCTGTTGCAGGGAGCCGAGTCGTCCGCGCATATGCCGCGGTGAAATTTCGGCGATATAAGCCGGTGCGACAACGGACGCGAGGCCGATACCGAGCCCGCCGATGATTCGCCAGATGATCAGGTCGACCACGCCGAACGCGAAACCTGAGCCGATCGAGCTGACCAGAAAGACCACGCCGCCGACCACCATCATGGGGATGCGTCCGTAGCGGTCGGCGAAGCGACCGCCGAAGAACGCACCGGCCGCGGCGCCGAGCAGCGCGCAAGCCACCGCGAAACCGGTAAGGGTAGCGTTCAGTCCGAATTCCTGCTGCACCGCGTTGACGGCCCCGTTGATAACCGAGGAGTCGAACCCGAACAGAAATCCGCCGAGGGCGCCGGCGACGGCCAACACGATGACTTTTCTGTTCGATCCGGGTGCCAGGTCAGTTGCCTGAGTAGACGCGTTCATCGTGCTGGGTATCGATTGTTCACCTGATCAGCCTACTTCGGGTGTCCGCAGATGCCGCGCCGAGCAGCCGAATAAACTGGTGTGCGTCAGTTCCGAACCGGCGTACCAGCTTCGGAGGACCGGCTTTCCGCGCAGCCGAAACGCAATTCATCATCCGTTCAACCGTCGCGAACGGCGCACCCCGTAGACCTGGTCAGCTAGCGTCTCCGCGCGTCATCTGCGACGACGACCCGCTAACCTGGCAGCCGCTTACGGCGGTCGTCCAGCGAGGCAGGGCTACCATCCGGATATGGGCAGATTCACGGATAGCTGGCGCTCGCATCTCTTAGTGACCCTCTCGGGGAACAGCGAGGGGCGACCGAAATGGGTCGGCCAGATTGCCACGGGAGACAACGCTGGCTTCTTCGGCCCGGGAAGTGCTGCCTGGACCGTGCATGGTGGCATGGCAACCATGGTCGCCGGCATTCGCGCTCTCCTCATGCAAACCCTGCATCCGGGCGCCATGGCCGGCGTGCACGACTGGTCGCGGTACCACGAAGACCCGCTCGGCCGCCTCTCCGGCACCATCCAATGGCTCATCACGGTCACCTTCGCCGATACCGTTGTCGCTGAGCGGGAATCGGGACGGGTCGCACACTTTCACGACCGGGTGATCGGCACCTATCTCGATGCTCGCGGCGAGGAACGGCCCTATGCCGCCGACGACCCCGAGCTTCTGTCGTGGGTACACGTCGTCTTCACCGACGCTTTTCTGCAATCCCACCTGCTGTGGGGCACAGCTATTCCCGGGGGCGCCGATCGTTACGTCGACGAATGGGCGACTGCCGGCGAACTCGTCGGCGTGCGGAATGCCCCGCATTCGGCGGCCGAGCTTGCCGCGCAGCTCGAAGCCTTTCGCAGCGCCGGAACGCTCAAGAGCGACGCCCGTGTGGCCGAAGCGGTACGGTTCATCCGTTACCCACCGCTCAGCCGCGGGATGCTGCCGTTCTACCGCATCATGTTCGCTGGCGCCGTCGCGTCGATCCCCCGCGAGTATCGCGACATGCTCGGCCTGAAACGATCTTTCCTGCCCACGATTTGGGGGACCCGATTGGTCCTCGGTGTCGTGGGCGCTCTGCTTGGTCCCTCGTCAACCTCAGAGGATGCCGCCCGGACGCGGCTCGCACGCATCGCCGCAACGAAACAGCTGGAGCGCCCCAGCGCGCCGTAACTCCACCGGTCACTCAATCGACAGCGCGTCCTGCCGTCGCTGGGCGCGACGCCGCACTCCCAGCAGCAGAATCACCGTGATGGCCAACGCTGCGCTCAGGTACAGCGTGACGGCGACGGTGCGCGGTCGCCCAAGACGGGGCCCTGCACAGATCAGACCTCGGGTGCGAAGAAAGCTGCGGTCGCTGCTGCGAGCGACTGCGGATCGTTGACGTGGCACATTTCCCGGGCCGAGTGCATCGACAGAAGCGGCACGCCGACATCCACGACCCGGATGCCCAACCGGGTCGCCGTCAGCGGCCCGATGGTCGAACCGCAGGGAACGGTGTTGTTCGAGACGAACTCCTGATACTCCACGTTCGCCCGGGCACAGGTGCGCGCCCAGAGGGCCGCGCCATGGGCATCTGTCGCATAGCGCTGGTTCGCATTGATTTTCAGTAACGGGCCGCCGCCGAGAATGGGCTGGTTGGCCGGATCGTGGCGCTCGGGGTAGTTCGGGTGCACGGCATGGCCGGCATCAGCGGAGAGGCACCACGATTCGGCGTAGGCCTGCAGCCGCTCCGACCCGGTCGCGCCGAGGCCGTGACCGATGCGGGTGAGAATGTCATCCAGAAACGGCCCGCTGGCGCCGGAGCGGGACTGCGAACCGAGCTCTTCATGGTCGAAGGCGGCGAGCACATTGATCGAGCCCCCCATTGTCAGGTGGCTGGTCGCGATGAGCGCGTGCAGGCCCGCATAGACCGACGAGAGATTGTCGAGACGGCCGGCGGCGAACAGTTTGTCGCCGAGGCCGAAAGCGGTCGGCGGGTTGGTGTCGGCGGTGAGAATGTCGTAACCGGCGACATCCGCTGCCCGAAGCCCGGCCAGGCCCGCCAGGTGGGCTACCAGGTCTGCCTCGGATTCCCCGCCGACTCCGAAGACGGGCGTGAGGTGGCGTTGCCGGTCGAGGGTCAGGCCATTGTTCACGTCGCGGTCGAGGTGCACGGCGAGTTGTGGAATGCGCAAAAACGGTCCGGTACGCACGAGGTGCTCGGTGCCCTGCCGGGTGACCAGCCGACCGGCGAGTTCAAGCTCGCGATCAAGCCACGAATTCTGCAGCGGCCCGCCGTAGACCTCGACTCCGGCCTGCAACCAGCCGTGTGAGTTGATCGTGGGTTTGGGCTTGAGCTTGAAACCCGGGGAGTCGGTGTGGGCGCCGAGAATGCGAAACGGTGTCGTCGGCCCGGCCCCGGCCGGCTGCGACCAGGCGATGACAGCGCCATCACGAACGACGTAGTATCCAGCGGCCTCGTCGATCGTCCACTTCTCCGGCTCATCCAGCCGGATGAAGCCGGCCGCGTGCAGCCGCCGGGCCACTTCTGCAGCGGCGTGGTACGACGACGGTGACGCTTGCAGAAAGGCGGAAAAATCGGCGATGTAGTCGAGTGTTGCGTCCATGCATCCATCCAACCACCCGCGCAGGGGCAGCGGATGCCGCGGGCTTGCTCCTACTCGGCGGGCGCGTCGGCCTGCAACGCAGCGCGCGCGAAAGCGGCGCCGCCGACGGTGACCGTGCCGCGGTCGCCGTGCCACGCCTCGGTCTGCTCGAACACTCCGAGTCGGTCGAGTAGGCGCCATTTCGTGTCGACGAGGTGCCAGACCGACTGCGTCGTCGGTTCCTGGCCGTCGAACTGTACCCAGCCGAGCGAACCGAGCGAGCGCGACAGGGTTGTGAGGTAGTCCTCGCGTCGCGCCAGGCCGCGGGTCGCAACGAACAACAGCAACAGACGGGTGGCGTCACCCACGGCCGGTGCGCGGCTGTGGTGAATGGTGCTGGCGAGGTACCACCAGAGTTCACGGGGGGTGCCGGAGAGAGAGCGACCCTTCTTGGTGAGCACGAGCGTCCCCTTGCTGACCCGCAGCAGCCCGACGTCGCGCAGGTGGCCGCGCAGTTCCTGCAACGGACGCAGGTGCGCCTCGCGGTTCACGCTGATCGGCCAACCCCAGTCGAGCTCGGCCGATGCTTCAAGGACGACCGAAGGCGGCAGGTTTCCCGCCTTGGTCAAACGGATGCCGTCGGCCCCGACCCGGGTCAGGATCCACTGCGCCGGGGCCACCATGCGGGCCATGGCCCGCTCCTGCAGCAGGATCGGATCTTTCACTCGAGCCTGCCCGATGAGTCGGCGAAAACCGACAACGGCCTGTTCCGGCAGCCGCGTTTCGATCTCCTGAATCACGTTCACCCACCGAGCCTACTGAGCGATCCCGCTCGAAGGTGGCGAATGCCCTGCGACACGCGCTGCAGACCCAGCCCGCGCCGCCATGCGCCCAGAAAGCACCACATGTACGTTGTCGAGCAACGGCGTTTCGGTGGGTAGCGCCAGGCGAGTCGACCAGCGATCAGTATCGCGAGAATACGGAACGGGGTTGTCGGTGGCATCTGGCACCCTTGAAGGATGACCGACACCCGCAAATCCGCTCTGGCCATTCTGCGCACCCTGGTGGGGCGAGCCGACGCCGACTTCCATGACGGACAATTCGAGGCCATCGAAACCCTGGTCGACCACCGTCGCCGCGCGCTTGTCGTGCAGCGCACCGGGTGGGGCAAATCGGCCGTGTACTTTGTCGCGACCCTGCTGCTGCGACGCCAGGGCGCTGGCCCGACCATTTTGGTCTCGCCGCTGCTCGCCCTGATGCGTGACCAGGTCGCCGCCGCGGCCCGTGCCGGGGTGCGGGCGGTGTCGATTAACTCGTCGAACGCGCACGAGTGGAACGATGTGCGGCTCCTGCTCGACGCCGACGAGGTCGACGTGCTGTTGGTATCGCCCGAACGCCTGAACAATCCCTCTTTCCGCGATGAGCAGCTGCCCGCCCTGATTTCCCGCGTTGGACTGCTCGTGGTCGATGAGGCGCACTGCATCTCCGACTGGGGCCACGATTTTCGCCCGGACTACCGCCGCCTGCGTGACCTGATCGCCCAGATGCCGGCCGGCGTGCCCGTGCTCGCCACCACGGCCACCGCCAACAGCCGGGTCGTGCAGGATGTCGCGGAGCAGGTTGGCATGGTCGCCACCGGCTTCGATGGCGCCATCGCCGGAACCGCTGAAGTCGTCACCATTCGCGGTCCACTCGCTCGCTCGTCGCTGCGGCTCGGTGTGCTGCGCCTGCCCGATTCGCGGGCGCGCCTCGCCTGGCTGCTCAGCCACCTCGGCGACCTGCCCGGCAGCGGTATCATCTATACCCTCACCGTGGCGGCTGCCGAAGACACCGCCCGGCTGCTGCGGGAGGCCGGTCACGCGGTGCGCGCCTACACCGGCCAGACGGACACGGCCGAACGCGAAGAATCCGAGGAGTTACTCAAGACCAACCAGGTCAAAGCCCTCATCGCCACGAGCGCCCTCGGAATGGGATTCGACAAACCCGACCTTGGCTTCGTGCTGCACCTGGGCGCGCCGTCCTCCCCCGTTGCCTACTACCAGCAGGTTGGCCGCGCCGGCCGTGCCACCGCCTCGGCCGATGTATTGCTGCTGCCCGGCGCCGAAGATGAGGCCATCTGGCACTATTTCGCCACCGCCTCAATGCCCAATCAGGCCAAGGCCCTCGCCGTGGTCGGCGCACTCGAAGCCGCTGGCGCTCCCCTATCCACACCGGCGCTTGAAGCCCGGGTCGACCTGAAACGCACGCCGCTCGAGCTACTGCTCAAGGTGCTCGACGTCGACGGCGCGGTGCACCGGGTCACAGGCGGCTGGCAGTCCACCGGGCAGCCCTGGGTCTACGACAAGGAGCGTTACGAACGCATCGCTGCCGCCCGGCTCGGTGAGCAGCAGGCCATGCTCGAATTCGAAACCACCAGTGGATGCCGCATGGAGTTTCTGCAGCGCGCCCTCGACGATGAGACTGCGGTGGCGTGCGGTCGTTGTGATAATTGCCAGGGCGCCTGGTACCCGACTGATGTGGCCGAGGGGGCCGTGGTGACGGCCACGCAATCGCTCGATCGCGTCGGCGTCGCCATCGATGTGCGTGCGCAGTGGCCCACCGGCATGAGCAGCCTCGGTGTCGCGGCCTCCGGCAAGATTGCGCTCGGCGAACGCGCCGAGCCCGGCCGCGCGCTGGCCCGCCTGACCGACCTCGGCTGGGGTGGTCCGCTGCGGAACCTATTCGACGCCCAGGCAGCGGATGCCGCCGCCCCACCGGCACTTCTGGCCGCCTGTGTGCGGGTGCTCGCCGAGTGGGGGTGGGCAGAGCGTCCGGCAGCCATCGTCTCGATGCCGTCGCGGCGGCATCCGCTCCTCATCGATTCGGTGGCACGATCGTTATCCGACGTCGGTCGGTTGCCCCTGCTCGGCGCCCTGGACTGGGTGAACGGAGGCCCCACCGGGGAGCCGGGCGGCAACAGCGCCTACCGGCTATACAGCGTGTGGGACCGCTTCGCTGTTGGCGCCGAGCTGGCTGAGGCACTCGCTGCGTTCGACGGCCGCCCCATTTTGCTGATCGACGATCTCGCCGACAGCCGATGGACCGTGACCGTGGCAAGTCGGGTGCTGCGACGGCACGGCGCATCGGCAGTGCTCCCGTTCGCCCTGGCCCTGCGTTCGTAGCCCCTATATTAGATGTAGCCGGAATAACTGCGCCTTGCAGCTCCTTGACAACCTACAGAAGGCGCTACCCGCGACTTCCGCAACTCCGGGGCAGCACCCGCACGACTCGCGCTCCCCATCTAGCTCGTTAGGCGTACTTTTCATGAAGCTCAGACTCATTCCGGCTGCCCTGCTCAGTGTCGTTGCCCTCGCCCTCACCGGCTGCTCCGCGCCGAGCGCCACCGACGAGTCGCTGAGCAGTGTGCTCGACTCGGGCACCCTCACGATCGGCACCGAGGGCACCTATCGGCCGTTCTCGTTCCATGAAGGCGGTTCGGGTGAGCTCACTGGCTACGATGTCGAGGTGGCGCGAGCTGTCGCCGCCGAGCTCGGCGTCGACGCCGCGTTCGAAGAAACCCAGTGGGATGCCATTTTCGCTGGCCTCACCGCCGGCCGCTGGGACATGATCGCCAACCAGGTGTCGATCACCCCAGAACGCGTGGGCTCGTACGAGTTCTCCACGCCCTACACCTACTCCACCGGCGTCATCGTCGTTCCCGCCGACAATACGTCGATCACGTCGTTCGCCAGCCTCAAGGGCCTCACCACGGCGCAGTCGTTGACCAGCAACTGGAACACGCTGGCCACCGAGAGCGGCGCGACCGTCGAAGCCGTCGAGGGCTGGGCCCAATCGGTCACCCTGGTCGAGCAGGGTCGAGTGGATGCCACGGTCAACGACAAACTGACCTTCCTCGATTACCAGAAGTCCACCGGCGCCGACAACCTGAAAATCGCCGCCGAGACGACGGAACGTTCGGAGAGTGCCTTCGCCTTCGCGAAAGACGGCACCGCGCTGGCCGAGGCCGTGAGCGACGCGCTCGCGACCCTCACCGCCGACGGAACGCTCGCCGAGCTCTCCGGCAAGTACTTCGGCGCCGACGTCAGCCAATAGCTCGACTATTCGATGATTCAGCCTGATTGGGAGTTGTTCGTCGGCTCGCTCTGGCCACTGCTGGACGGCGCCGTGCGGGGCACGATCCCCCTTGCCCTGACGTCGTTCGCGATCGGCCTCGTGCTCGCTCTCGTTCTCGCTCTCATGCGGTTATCGGCGAAGCGTTGGGTGTCGGGCATCGCTCGCGGCTATATCTCGATCGTGCGCGGCACCCCCCTGCTCGTGCAGCTGTTCGTGATCTTCTACGGACTGCCGTCGGTCGGCGTGACCATCGAGCCGTGGCCAAGCGCTGTAATCGCCTTCTCCATCAACGTCGGCGGTTATGCCGCCGAAGTCATCCGCGCAGCGATTCTTTCCGTGCCGAAGGGCCAGTGGGAAGCCGCGTACATGATCGGCATGTCCCACCGTCGGGCCCTCGCCCGCATTATCCTGCCGCAGGCTGCCCGGGTTTCGGTGCCGCCCCTGTCGAATACGTTCATCAGCCTGGTTAAGGACACCTCACTCGCCTCCCTGATTCTGGTCACCGACCTATTCCGTGAGGCGCAACAGATCACGGCCTTCAGTCAGAAATTCATGCTGATCTACCTCGAAGCAGCCCTCATCTACTGGGTTATCTGCCTGGTGCTGTCCACCGGGCAGAGTTTTCTCGAGAAGCGATTGGACCGCTATGTCGCCCGCTGATCCCCCCACGACGACCGGCCAAACAGAGGCTGCGGCATCCGCTGCCCTGCTTCGTGTGCGCGGGCTACAGAAGAGTTTCGGCAGCAATCGGGTGCTGGAGTCGGTCGACCTCACCGTAGGCCGCGGCCGGGTGCTGGCCCTGATCGGTCCGTCCGGCTCCGGTAAGACCACAATTTTGCGGTGCCTGAACGGACTGGAGCTTCCCGACGGCGGCACCATCGAGGTCGCCGCTGCAGTAATTGTTGACCGGGCTGGTGGCGGCACCGCTAGCGGCAGGGGCCCCGCGTCGTCCGCGTCGTTGACCATTGACTTCGCCGCGAAGACCTCGCCGAAAGCGCTCGGCGCCCTGCGTGACAGGTCGGCCATGGTCTTTCAGCACTACAACCTTTTTCCGCATAAGACCGTGTTGCAGAACGTGATCGAAGGACCGGTCATCGTGCAACGCCGCCCGGTCGCCGAGGTTACGGCCGAGGCGCTCGCCCTTCTCGCACGGGTCGGCCTGACAGACAAGCAGGGCAGCTTTCCGTTCGAACTCTCCGGCGGCCAGCAGCAGCGGGTCGGCATTGTGCGGGCCCTCGCGCTGCGCCCGCAGCTGCTCTTGTTCGACGAGCCGACCTCGGCCCTCGATCCGGAGCTCGTGGGCGATGTGCTGCGCCTGATCAAGGAGCTGGCCGACGAAGGCTGGAGCATGGTCATCGTCACGCATGAACTCGAATTCGCCCGCGAGGTCGCGCATGAGATCGCCTTCGTGGACGGCGGCGTCATCGTCGAGCATGGCGAGCCGAAGCAGTTGCTGCGGCACCCGGAGCAGGAACGCACCCGCCAGTTTTTGCACCGGCTGCTCCACCCGTTCTAGGGCGCAACAGCCGACACGGAAAGATCTATGGGTGTGGCGTGATGATCACAACGGTGATGCGGTCAAGGCCGGGGCCGTAGTGCCAGTAGATGCGGCCGGCGGTCGGGGTGCGATGTTCGATATACGAGTCCCAGACCGCCTCGCCCTTCTTACCCGCTAGCGACACGTATCTGTGCGAGCGCAATGCGGGATCGTCGGGGTTGAGCTGCAGCCGTCCGAGAGCAGTGCGCACCCGCTTCAGCCGACCGACCAGTTGAGGTTTCGTTTCGAGGATGGATAATCCTGACGCCGCTTCCCGTGTGAGTAAGAGCGTAAAGCTCATGACTGGGGCTCGGCGGGAGCGACTGACTCATCGACCGCGTGCTCCTCACCGGCGAACCGGGTGAAGTCGCCACCCTCGCTGGTGTCTTCCTTGCTGCTGTGTTCGAGGCCGCGCACCAGGGCGGCACGGATGCCTTCGTCGTCCCAGACCAGAAGCTCACGACGCGGGATAGACACGAGCGGGGTGAGCAGAATCTCACCCTCGGCGTTCACTGCTACGGCATACCGGTCGTCGCGGTGGACACCCGCCTTGCCGAAAGCCATTCTCGAACGCTCATCGGCACACACCTCGCCCATCGGAATGAAATCCGATTTGAGTTCCGTCGTCTTCTTCAGTTCCACCATCGTCTTCACCCGATCACTTGGTGGCCCACACCGGCCCGAGTAAATCACCGAGACCGATCCATGCCTGTCTGTCTGAAAGTGAGATTACCCCATATTCACATGTGGGTAAACCCCTAATCAAAAGATCGCGACTTAGTTTGGTGAGCCGCGAAACGTGATCGCCGGTCGAAATCGTGCAAAGCAAGAAGGACCAGTCCGTTCGCAAGGACACCAGGTCTGGTCAGAACAATTGTAGTATACAACGCCGCAGGCGGTCGCTCAAGGGCCACGTCAACCTTTTCCGTTGCGGGATTCACTCAAGCGGGTTGTGACCGGTCGGACGGCATGAGGATAGCGAGACAATCGCGGTTATCGAGAAAAAGCGGCTCCGCCCCGTATCGCCGGTCGCTTTCCGGTCCGGCGCGCCACGTCCGGGTACGGCGAGTTGCCGGCCCGCTCCAGCATATAGCGCGTCACCGTGTTCCAGTCGGGAAACAGTGGGGTCAGAAACTTGATCAATTCGCCCTCAAACCGGTCAGCGCCAACGGCCGATCCGTCGTCGACGAGAAAGTCGCCGCGATTGAGATGCTTGTGGTGCGACAGAATGAGCCGTTTGTAGGCCGGCCCACCGGCCTCTGCTCCGAGGTGTTCCTGCACCCACTCAAGCTTGTGTTGCCAGGCACTCGCGTTACCCCACGGGGCCATCGAAAGAATATACGTATCGAACGATTGGGCGAGGGTGTGAAAAGCGTCGATGGCACCGCTGATCGGTTCCATCCGGGCGAAAATTCCCGGCACTTCGTCGAGTCTTTTCTCATAGCGCGAGTACTCGGCATTGGTGAGTCGATCGATTCCCGACTGCACATTGACGAGGGTGTTATCGAGATCGATATAGAGGATCTTTTTCATTCGGGCTCCCTGGCAGGCTCGCTTCGTTGCGGTCACGCTCCGATCGTGACAGGCTCACCACTGATCGGCAATGGCCAAAGCCCTCCATTTCCTCAGCTCGGCCGCCCCGCACGGCTATTGGACAGCCAGAGTACGGCCTGTGAAAAGTCATTCGATCGGGGTGTCGGCCTCGATCCGGCTGTATCCCTGATCGGTGACCGAGATGCGCAGCGTCGCCGGAATCTGCTCTTTCATTGAGTCAACGTGGCTGATCAGGCCGATCGTGCGTCCGCCGGCGCGCAGGGTGTCAAGGGTACTCATGGCCGTCTCGAGGGTCTCGCTGTCGAGCGAGCCGAAGCCCTCGTCGACGAACAGGGTATCGAGGGTGATACCACCCGCTTGCCCGGTGACCACCTCGGCTAGCCCGAGCGCGAGTGCGAGAGAAGCAAGGAATGTTTCACCCCCGGATAGCGAATGCGTTGGCCGGGCGCGACCGGTGAACTCATCTCGGATCGCCAGCCCCAGCCCGGACCGAGCGCCACCCTTCACGCGCGAGTCATCGTGTTCAAGGGTGTAGCGTTCGCTTGTCATCGTGCGCAGGCGCACGTTCGCCGCCACGACGATTTCTTCCAGCTGGGCGGCCAGGACATAGGTCTCCAGACGCATCCGTTTCGTGTTCGGTTCGTCGCCCTGCACGACATCGGCTAGCGCACGCACCTGAAAGTGCTGGTCTATCAGGTCAGCGGATGCCGCAAATCGTGTCGTGACTCTCTGCACGAGCGCTTGCAGCTGGCCGGCACGTTCGGCGAGCGAGCTGTGCGAGCTCACAGCGTCATCGCGCGCGCTGCTCGCCGCTTCGAAGGCTCGCAGGGACGGCTCGAGATCGATCGGATCTGAGGGAAGATCGACCAGCTCAGGATCGGCCACAGCCGCCAGGGCTGCTGCACGTTGGTCGTCATAGGACCGCACGGCGTTCGCCAGCTGGATGGCCTGGCCCTCGTCAAGCCGCGCCCCGGACGCCGTCTCCTCATCGTCGAAGTCTTCCTCCGCCAGCTGGTTCGCGAGGTCGAGAGTGGACGCATCACGGGCATCGGCGCGTTGCCGGCTGAGTATGAGGGCGTCACTTAGTGCGCGCGCGCAGTCCAGCTCGTGCTGCAGTGCGCGTACTTGATCGGTCACGGTATCGCTTGCACCACGCTGCGCGCCCACGCGGGCCGTGAGCAGGTCGCGCTGCCCAGATCGCTCGCTATGGGTATCGGCCGCCATATCGCGCGCTGCACGGAGGCTCACCAACGCAGCCGAAGCGGTGGTCTGGGACAGCCGAAGGTCGACTTGTTCGTGCCGAAGCCCGCCGATCAGGTCAGCAGCCGTGCGCGCAGTGGCCAACCGGGCACGGGCAGCAACGCACTCGGTTCGCAGTTCACCGACGCTTCGCTGCCCGGCCAGCGCCTGCGCCTGCCCGAGACGATTCGTCAGCGACGTCGAGGTCTCCTGGGCATCGGTCAGCTCCTGTTGGCGGCCCTGCATATTCAGGCGGGCCGTGGTGAGGTCGGCTGGGGTGACCAGCTCGCCCTCCGCTGCTGCCGGAGCAGGGTGTTCGATGGCCCCGCAGACCGCACAGGGATGACCTTCGACCAGACGGCTGGCTAGTTCAGACGCCTGCCCGGCGAACCGGCGGGTCACGAGCGCCTCGTAGTCGACAGCGGCTGCCGCGTTGTCACGACTGCGCTCCAACAGTTGCGTGTCTGCCGTGGCCAATTCCTGCAGCAAAACCCCCACGTCTTCGGCGGCCGCAAACCCGATTTCAGCGCGGCGCAAGGCCTCAGCGGCGTCTGTCGTTCCGGCTGCGGCGAGGGTTGCCGCCGTGAGTTGCTCGCCGACGAAATCGATCTGCTGGGGCAGCTCATCGATTCGCTGCTGGGCACGCGTCAGGCTATCGGTGTGGCCGGCAAGCGCGTCAAACAAGGCTGTGATCTCTCGGTTCAGCGCTGGGAGCTGTTTTTCTTCCGCGAGCACCTCTGCCAGCGCTCCGAGCCGTCCTACGAGGGCATCCATGATCGGACGAAGCGCCCGCTGCGAATCGCCACCGCTGTCCCTGGCACCGTTATCACTGGCACCGCTGTCACTGGCACCGCTATCGCCAAAAGGCAACCAAGCGATCCTGGCCGTGGTTTCATCGGCCAGGGCTGTCTGCCATTCACGAGTCGCGGCCCGGCTAGTCCGAATATGCGGCCAGACCCGTGCCGCACGGGCCGCGCGCAGCAGCGTGCCGCGTTGCTCCTCGACCGCGGCGTGGCGGCTCTCGAGGGTGGCAAGAGCGGTGTCGGCCAGAACGCGACGCGCCTGACGTCGCTGGGTCTCCGTTGCCGCTCTATGTTCCTCGCTTACAGCGGACAGCCGAGCAGCCGCACGGGTCGCCTCCGCCGAGGCGATGTCGACTGCGCTATTCAGGCCGGCCAGAGCGTCACGGAACCAGCCGAGGTCGGGCGCGACTGGTGCTTCGGCAAGTCGAAGCTGATGCAGGGCAGCGGTGGTCTGTTCCGCGACATCACGCTGGACGTCAGCGAGCCGGTCGTCGAGTGACTTGCGGCGCAGCACGAGCGCGGTTTCCAGTCGTTCGAACCGGGTGGTTCCGAACAGGCTGCGCAGCACGGCACGCCGTTCATCGGTTTTGGCCAGGAGAAAATATTGGAACCGGTTCTGGGCGAGCAGGATCACTTGGAGGAATTGGTCGGCCTTCAAGGGCAGGATCGCGCTCAGTTCAAGGCCGACGGCTTGTACCTTGGCCGCACTCGCCCGCCATTCGGTGCCGTGCAGAACATAAAGCACAGCAGTGGCGGCTGCCGTGGTGGTTCCAGTGCCCTTCTTCTTAGCTCGTTCATACTCCGGGGTGCGGAACAGACGGTAATCACGCCCGCGCAGGCTGAAGTCGAGTTCGACATAGGTGGGATCATCGGGCTCACAGTAGTCGCTGCGCAACGGCTGCTTTCCGTCGGGAAACCGCGGCACCTTGTCATACAGAGCGAAACAAATGGCGTCGAGGATACTGGATTTACCGGCGCCGGTTTTACCGGTGATGAGGAAGATTCCGTCGGCATCAAAGCGTTCAAAATCGACGACCTGTTCGTTCTTGAATGGTCCGAACCCGGCCAGACGCAGTCGCTTGATCTTCATGCGTTCACCTCCTTCGCATTCTGTTCGTTCAGCAGTTCTGAGATCAACGCCCTTTCAAACTCGCTGGGCCCGACCCCATTGCGCACGAACGCCAAGAAGCCCGCCACGATCTCGGGATCACCCGTGGCCGCGCGAATACGCTCGGCGTAGGTGGAGCCATCCGCTTCGACGGTGAACGCTGGCCGGTGCTCGAGCGCAACCGCGTGCGCAAATCGGGAGTGAAGTGCGCGCATGGCGTCAAGCGGGCGCACCTGGTCGGTGAGGATGGCTTTGACCCAATCGCCCTCGTTGTCGGCGTATGCCTCGTCAGCGAGCAGATCAGCGAGTTCACCGGAAAGAACGACGAGTCGGCGCGGAACGGGCAGGTCGACCCACTCGATCGGGCCGAGACCTCCGGCATCGAGTTCGACCAGCCAGGCGCCGCGCGCCTTGCCGGCCTCGGCGAAGGAGTAGTGCAGCGGCGCCCCGGAGTAGCGCACCCGCTCGGTCAGAGTGGCCCGCCCGTGGATGTGGCCGAGGGCGACGTAGTCGCACCCGTCGAAAACCTGAAGCGGTACGACGTCGAGTCCGCCGGCGGTGATGTCGCGCTCCACATCGCTCGACTCGGTGGCCGGGGCGACGCCGGCCGCAAAGCAGTGCGAGAGTACGACGCTGCGGCCGCCGCACTCAGTGAGGCGGCGCAGTGCCAGATCGTCGCGAATCCGCGTCATGGCGAAATCGAGAACCTGTTCGTGCGTTTTCAGCGATACACCCGGGTGCAGGTGGCGAATGAGTGCGGGCTCGAGATACGGGATGCCATAAAAATGTACTGGGCCATGCTCGTCGGTGATAGTGATGGGTGAGGCGTATTGATCGGGCCGGGTCACAACGTGAATGCCGGCCAGTGCCGCCCACTCCGACTGGAAGCCGAGCCGAGTCGCCGAATCATGATTGCCGCTCGTCATCACAACGGAGGCCCCTGCCTCCTTCAACCGCCGCAACGTGTCGGTCAGCAGCGCATAGCTCTCTTTGGAGGGCATCGCGGAATCGAACACATCACCCGCCACCGCCACCACGTCGACAGCGCGTTCCGCCACCACCGCAACGAGGGCATCCAGCACGAGTCCCAGGTGCTCGAGCGTGGAATGGGTATGGAAGGTGCGCCCGATGTGCCAGTCCGAGGTGTGCAGGATCTTCATGCTATTTACGCTACCGGGGCCCACCGACAGCGCCGACCGGCGGAATCCGCTGGGCGCTGCTCGCGCCGAGTCGACCCTGCGGCCCATCGGCGATTCTTTGTTTTTCTTCTTTTTTTTTGACAAACAGAAATAAACGCAGGTAAAGTCAATGAAACCAAATTCGTGACTTCGTCACTCATCGTCGAGGAGGCTTTCGTGTTCGCCGAAGAACGTCAACTCTTAATCGCCGCTCTCGTGGCAACCGAGGGGCGAGTCAGCGTGACCGACCTCGCCGCGCGGTTCGCCATCACCGCTGAGACCGTGCGGCGCGACCTCGACACCCTTGAGGCCGCCCGACAGTTACGTCGCGTGCACGGCGGCGCCGTGGCCATCGATCGCCTGAGCCTGTCGGAGCCGAGCCTCGATGAACGCCAGACGCAGCGCCTCGACCAGAAGTCGCGCATTGCCGACACCGCGATGCGCATGATCCCCACCAGTCGCACCGGGTCGATCCTGCTCGACGCCGGCAGCACCACGGAGCGCCTCGCTGACCGTCTGGGTGGCTTCACGCCCGCGGTTGCTGGTGATCAGCTGCTCGTGGTCACGAATGCGGTGCCGATCGCCGGCAAACTCTCCCGCAACGAAGCGATCCAACTGCATATACTCGGTGGCCTCGTACGCGGATTGACCCGTGCCATCGTCGGTGCCGGCACCGTGGCGCAGCTCGGGGCACTGCGTCCTGATATCGCCTTCATCGGCACCAACGGCATCAGCGCAAGCTTCGGCCTGAGTACCCCGGACTCGGTCGAAGCGGCCGTCAAATCGGCCATCGTGCGGTCGGCCCGCCGCGTCGTCGTGCTCGCCGACTCCAGCAAACTCGACCAAGAGACGCTGGTCTGCTTTGCCGCCCTCGCAGCGATCGATACCCTGGTAACGGATGCTGCGCCATCCGCTCACCTGGCCGCCGCACTCGCCGCAGCCGACGTCGACGTGGTAATCGCATGATCGTCACCCTGACCCCCAACCCGAGCCTCGACCGCACCATCGAACTGGCCGGCCCGCTCGCGCGCGGCGAGGTGCAACGGGCGGTCGCCGCCCACGGCGAACCCGGCGGCAAAGGCGTCAACATCTGCCGCGCCCTCGAAACGAGTGGCATCAGAAGCCTCGCCATTCTGCCGGGCGACCCCGACGACCCGGTGCTGATCGCCCTGACCAGCCACGGGGTACCGCACCTCGGCCTGCCGATCGGCCAGCCGCTCCGCAGCAACGTCGCGATCACCGAACCCGACGGCACGACGACCAAAGTCAATGAACCCGGCCCGAGGCTGAGCCCGGACCAGCAGCGTGCACTCATCGACCTGGTGCTGGAGCAGGCGGTCGGCGCGAGCTGGCTCGTGCTGGCCGGGTCGGTTCCGCCCGGTGTGCCCGACGATTTCTACGCCCAGATCATTCGTGAGCTGCGCGCTCGGCTCGGCAGTGACGCACCGAAGGTCGCCGTGGATTCCTCGGGCGGCCCGCTCGCCGCAGCCGCGCTGGCTCACCCTGATCTGCTCAAGCCCAACGCTGAGGAACTCGCCGAGCTCAGCGGACTCTTCGACGGCGACACGCTCGAGGCGAACCCCGCGCGAGTGGTGGACGCGGCTCGCGTGCTCATCGCGGGCGGTGTCGGTGCCGTGCTCGCGAC
The DNA here is from genome assembly GCF_004403345.1 of Cryobacterium lyxosi. NCBI lineage: Bacteria > Bacillati > Actinomycetota > Actinomycetes > Micrococcales > Microbacteriaceae > Cryobacterium > Cryobacterium lyxosi. The sequence continues at coordinate 91,787 of NZ_SOGT01000004.1, read as the reverse complement.
GCTCGGAGCGAAGGGTGCCGTACTCGTCACCGCCGAGGGCAGCTGGCTCGCTACCACTCCCCCGATGCGCGCCGTCAGCACTGTCGGCGCCGGCGACTCCGCCCTGGCCGGCTACCTGCTGCAGAGCAATCTCGGCGCGAGCGCCCCCTCCTGCCTGCGCCAAGCCACCGCGCACGGCGCCGCCGCAGCCTCCCTACCCGGTTCCACTGTTCCTGCCCTGCACCAAACCAACCCCAGCGCCGTCACCGTGACGGACCTTGCCCCAGCACCGGCCCCCCGGCTGGTACTGGCCACACATCCAAAGGAGGATGACCAGTGAGTGCACTGATCACCCCGGAGCTTGTCGCTCTGGACACCTATCTCGGTACCGAGCCGAAGGACGTCATTCGGCACCTGGCCGAGCTCGTCGTCGCGTCGGGTCGGGCCACGGAAATCGAGGCTCTGTACGCGGATGCCCTCGCCCGCGAGGCGAAGACCGCCACCGGCATCCCGGGGGGCCTCGCTATCCCGCACTGCCGCTCCACCGCCGTGCTGGAACCCACGCTCGCGCTCGCCCGCCTGTCGACCCCGGTCGATTTCGGCTCGAAAGACGGCCCGGCCGACCTCGTCTTTCTCATTGCAGCACCCGACGGCGCCGACCAGGAGCACCTGCAGATTTTGGCCAAGCTCGCCCGGTCGCTCATGAAGAAGGACTTCACCGCCGCGCTGCGCGATGCATCCAACACGCAGCAGATCGTCGAACTCGTCAACAACGTCGTCGCCCCGGTGGCCGTAGCAGCCGGCGCCCACGCCGCCACTGACAGTGCGAACACCGGTACCGGTTCAGCACAGACCGGCATGAAGCGAATCGTCGCCGTCACCGCCTGCCCGACCGGAATCGCGCACACCTACATGGCCGCCGATTCCCTGGTTGCCGCGGCCAAAGCGGTTGGAGTCGACCTCCAGGTGGAAACCCAGGGGTCAGCCGGCCTCACCCCGCTCGACCCCGCGGTCATCGCTGCGGCCGACGCCGTCATCTTCGCCGTCGACGTCGACGTGCGCGGCCGGGAACGCTTCGCTGGCAAGCCCGTCATCAACGCCCCGGTCAAGCGCGGCATCGACGAACCCGGCCGGTTGATCGAAGAGGCCCTCGCTGCTGCCCTCAACCCGAATGCCCGTCGGGTGAGCGGAACCGTTGACCAGAATGACGCGACGGAGAAGAGCGAGCACCTGGGCCAGAAGCTCAAGCGCGCGCTGCTCACCGGTGTCAGCTACATGATTCCCTTCGTCGCCAGCGGAGGGCTGCTCATCGCCCTCGGCTTTGCACTCGGCGGCTACGCGATCACGGAGGTAGCCGACGAGGTCGTGCTGAACAACAGCTTGTTCAATCTCCCCGACGGCGGCATGCTTACCTACCTCGGCGCTGTCTTCTTCAAGATCGGCGCCCTATCGATGGGCTTCCTCGTTCCGGCACTGGCCGGATACATCTCCTTCGCCATCGCCGACCGCCCCGGTATCGCACCGGGCTTCGTCGCCGGCTCCGTCGCCGGTTTCATGGGCGCCGGATTCCTCGGCGGCATCGTCGGCGGTCTGCTCGCCGGTATCGTGGCCGCGAGCTTCGCCAAGCTCAACGTTCCGCGCTGGCTGCGTAGCCTGATGCCCGTCGTGATCATTCCCCTCATCGCGTCGATCGTCGCCTCCGGTTTGATGTTCATCGTTCTCGGTGGGCCGATTGCCCTGCTCACCGTGGGACTGGGCGACTGGCTGAACGGCATGACCGGGGCATCCGCTGTGATTCTCGGTGTCATCCTGGGCCTCATGATGGCCTTCGACCTCGGTGGCCCGGTCAACAAGGTCGCCTACGCCTTCGCCGTCGCCGGCCTCGGCGCGGCCACCCTCGCCAACCAGGCGCCGTGGCAGATCATGGCCGCGGTCATGGCCGCCGGCATGGTGCCGCCGCTCGCGATGGCCCTCGCCACCGTTCTCGACAGGAAGCTGTTCAGCGTGACTGAGCGCGAGAACGGCAAGGCGGCGTGGCTGCTCGGTGCCTCGTTCATCTCCGAGGGCGCCATTCCGTTCGCCGCCGCCGACGTCTTCCGGGTGATTCCGGCCGCGATGCTCGGCGCCGCCGTCACCGGCGGGCTGTCGATGGCCTGGAACATCACGAGCAAGGCGCCGCACGGTGGAGTATTCGTGTTCTTCGCGATCGACAACTTCCTGCTGTTCCTGCTCGCCGTTGCGATCGGTACTGTTGTATCGGCGTTTGCCGTCGTCGGACTCAAGCGTTACGCGGTGCGGAAGCGCGCGGTCGATGCCCCGGAAGCCGTTCTCGTGAACGCGTAACCCGACAAGCATCAGACACGCGCGCGGAACGGCACGCAGTACAGTAACGCCAGCCGCCCGCTGGGGAGAAAAGGAATGAGGACGATCGTGCAGACGCTCCCAGGCAGTGCCAGTACAGACCAGTCCGAAATCGGCCGCACCTTCACTGGAGTCGGAGTCAGCCCCGGACGCATCATCGGCTCCATTTTATTGATGCCCCAGGCCGTGCGCGAACCCGCTGTGGGCGAGCGTCTGGCTGAGGGAACGTCGCCGGAGGAAGCATCCACCGCTCTGCGTACCGCCGCGAAAGCTGTGCAGACCAACCTCACCGCCCGCTCGGTCGGCGCCTTCGGTGCCGGCCGGGAGGTGCTGGAGGCGACAGCTCTGATGGCGAATGACCCGATGCTGGTCAAGGCCGCTATCAAGCTCATTACCAACGGTGCCTCGCCGGAGCGGGCCATTTGGGACGCCGCTGCGTCGGTGGCCGAGATGCTGCACAACCTCGGGGGCTACATGGCCGAGCGGGCGACCGATGTGCTCGACGTGCGCGGGCGCATCGTCGCCGAGCTGCGCGGCGTTCCTGCCCCTGGCATTCCCTATTCTGACACCCCGTTCATTCTGATAGCCGAGGACCTCGCACCGGCCGACACCGCCACCCTCGACCCGGCTAAGGTGATCGCGCTCGTCACGTCGAGCGGCGGACCGCAGTCCCACACCGCTATCATCGCCCGGGCTCTCGGGCTGCCCGCGGTGGTCGCCGCTGTCGGGGTCACCGCCCTCGCCGATGGCACCCGCATTTTCGTCGACGGGGCTGCGGGCACCATTCTGGTCGACCCTGGTGTCGACGAGGTCGCCCTCGCCAAAGCGTGGGAGACCAGCACCGCCGCCCTAGCCGTGTTCGACGGCACCGGGCGGCTGCAAGACGGCCACCTGGTTCCCCTGCTCTCCAATGTCGGCGGCTCGAAGGATGCGGTCAAGGCCGCGGCAGCCGGCGCCGAGGGCGTTGGCTTGCTGCGCACCGAGTTCTGTTTTCTGGAACGCGACACCGAGCCTTCCATCGCTGAACAGGTGGAGGCTTACCGCGGGGTGTTCGATGCTTTTCCCGGTAAGAAGGTCGTCGTGCGCACCCTCGATGCCGGCGCCGACAAGCCGCTACCGTTTCTGACGGATGCCTCCGAACCGAACCCGGCGCTCGGCGTGCGCGGCTACCGCACCGATTTCACCTCGCCCGGCGTGCTCGAGCGTCAGCTCACCGCTATCGCCCAGGCCGCTGAGGGTACCCAGGCGCACGTATGGGTGATGGCCCCGATGATCTCCACGGCGGAGGAAGCCGAGCACTTCGCCTCACTCTGCTCAGCCGCCGGCCTCGCGACACCCGGCGTTATGATCGAAGTGCCCTCGGCCGCGCTGACCGCCGCGAGCATTCTCGAGCACGTCGATTTCGTGAGTCTCGGCACCAACGACCTCACCCAATACGCCATGGCCGCCGACCGCCAGCTCGGCCCGCTCGCCGCCCTCAACACGCCATGGCAGCCGGCCGTTCTGCAGCTGATTCGTCTCACCGTGAACGGCTCGCGTGACGAGGGGCACGACAAACCGGTCGGTGTCTGCGGCGAGGCCGCAGCCGATCCCGCCCTGGCAGTCGTACTCGTCGGACTCGGCGTGGCCACACTGTCGATGACCGCGCGGGCACTGTCATCCGTCGCCGCGGTACTCGCGAGTGTGACGCTCCCCGAGGCGCAGCAGCTCGCCAAGGTGGCGTTGACGGCGCACTCGGCGACGGACACGCGTCGTTTGGTTCGCGAGAAATTACCCATACTCAATACGCTGGGTCTCTAACCCGTCGAACCCTTTTCATCCCGCCGACTTTTCACACGCTTACTCAGGAGGATCCCATGTCTGAACGAACCGCCGTCATTGCCAGTCGCGTCGGCCTGCACGCCCGCCCGGCTGGTATTTTCGTCGCCGCCGTTGGCGAATTACCCATCGAGGTCACCATCGCCATGGCCGGCGAACCGGTCGACGACGCCATGGATGCCTCGAGCATTCTCTCGATCATGAGCCTGGGCGCCTCCAACGGCGACACCGTGGTGCTGCGAGCAGAGGGCGACGGCGCCGACGAGGCTCTCGACTCCCTCGTCAAGATTCTTGAGACCGACCTCGACGCCGAGTGATACCCGTTCCCGTTTACGTGGAATCCTTTACGCCGCACAACTAGGTAGCTAAAGTAGGGAATCTCGAGGTTCGTCCTCGTGACCGGCGCAGTTACCGGAACCGGCAACACTTCCCTGCGAGCGAAAAGGAACCTACCGTGACCGAACGACAGACGTACCTGGGTAATGTCGAAAGCTCCCCTGACAACGCCGAGCGCACCATCACAGACTGGACCGACCTCGGGCAGGAGATGTGGTCGTACCTTACGGGCAAAGGCGCCGCTATCAACTACAGTTTCGTAGATATGGTCGTCGAGGTTCCCCGTGACATCGGCCCCGACGCCCCGCGAGCAGTGTGGAAATTCAACGGAACCCTGCGCGTCACAACCAGCGACGAGAAGACAGCCGGCTCCGACCCCTTTCGGAGCTGATGTGAACGCCGCAGCGGGCTCCCCAACCGGAAACTCGAAAGCATCGACCGCCAAACGGACACCGTCCCGCGTCAAGCTGAACATCGATCTCGGCTTCTCCCTGGTGGAGCCCACCGGCGCAGTCGGCGCTTCGAAGGCTAATCCTGATAACGATTCGACCGGTTCGGAATTCGGTGATTCCTTCGGGGCCGAGGATGCCATGCACGGCACGGTCACTGCCAACGGTACGGAAATCACTGTCTTTACGAGCAACCCCGAAATGTTCGTGCAGGGCCGAGCACTCAACCTGGAACCGTTACGCGCGCTCGCCTCCGAGTTGGCCAGTCGTGGTCTGACTGTCTCCATCACCGGTCCCGTCGGGCTGATCGCCCGGCTGGGCGACGTGCAGGCATCCGTCACGCAACGTCTCGTGACGCGGTCGCCAAACATCGTACTCGGGTCCCGCACGGCTTTGGGCCCGCTGGTACAAGCGCGAATGCGGGGACAGTCGCGGATGCCCGTGGCGATTCCGCTTCCGCCATCAACCGTGTTCCCGCTCGTTCCGACCTTCGACCGGCACAGTCGCCGCCGCGTCACGACGACTCACTACACGCCCGGTAGCGGGCGTCCTCGCCTCATTTTCGTCGTGGGGTCACAGAACTGGAACGGGCAGATGCCCCGTGAATTCGATCTACTGCCGGGCATAACAACGATCGGCTCCTCGGCTGCGGCCGACCTGCAATTGCCGGGATTGAAACCCCTGCACGCCGAGATTCGCCACGATGACAACGACGAGTACCGTCTGTTTGCCAGCGGTGACGTCGCGGCCAGCTCTCGACCGTCCGACGACGGTCACAGCATCCGCAACGGGCAGATTTTGCGCACCGGTTCACGACTTGAAATGGGCCCGTGGCGGATGGGCTACTTTCGCGAGGAGTTCGCCGACCACGGCCGTCCGTTCGGCGGACGAGTGGGGGGCGAACTGGCCGTGCAGAAACCCCAGCCGCCCCGGCGTCGCGCCTGACCAGCAGACGAGACAGGGGTGCCGCACTTTTGGGCGGCACCCCTACGAGGTGAAGAGGTCGGTCCAGACTGCCCGTGATCCCGATTCTCCAATGAGCGCCACTGTGACCACCGCTCCGACCGCGCTCACCACAACCACGAGATCGATAATGACAGGGACAATCAGGCGCCCGGTACGGCTGCGGAGAACAGACGCGGAACGGGCGCCGTCACCGTTGCTGTAGCGATACCAGCCCCATTGCAGCGCAGCCACGAGGAACAAAGCGATCACCCACGGCAGCAAGGTGCCACCCAGGGACGTGTGCGCACCGAGCAATGGTGTGATGGTGACGAGGCGGGACTGCAGCCATTCGCCCGCCTGCACCGCGAGGGGAACCAACACAAGCGCGGCGAGGGCGATGAGCGGCGTCACAATGCCCAGCCGCCGCCGAACGGCCGGCCAGAATGCGGTGAGCACCGCGCACAGCGCGGCCAACGGCACCACGATCACGACCGCGTGCACGATCAGCACGTGCAACGGCAATCCGTTGAATTCCCAGTCAAAGTTCATTTATTGTCTTTCCTCGTCTCGGGTTTGCGCAGCTGTCGGGTATAGATCCTGAACACAGCCTGCGACGACAGGCCCGCACACTCTTGGCCTGATCATCGCATGAATCGAGCCGATTCGAGGCAGGTAATCGAAGACATCCGGCGGTCGGCATCCGATCACGCCGCAACGACCCCGTGGTGGGCTCCAGGGGCGCACCGTGCCACCACTCGTGCAAGGGTGGGGAAGTGACCTACACCGCACCGAACGTCTTCACCACCCGTCCAACCCTGCGTGGAACCTTCGGAATGACCGCCTCCACGCACTGGCTCGCTACGGCCTGCGCCCAGGCCGTGCTCGAACGGGGCGGCAACGCCTTCGACGCGGCCGTGGCCGGTGCCTTCGTTTTGCACATCGTGGAACCGCACCTAAACGGACCCGGCGGCGATATGACCGGCGTCTTCGTGACAGCGAGTGAACCGGATGCTCCGCGCGTGCTGATGGGGCAGGGGCCGGCCCCACAGGCAGCCACCATCGACCATTACCGGTCCGAAGGCCTCGACCTCGTTCCCGGATCGGGGGCGCTCGCCGCAGCCGTTCCCGGCGCAGTCGACGCCTGGCTCGTGCTGCTGCGCGACTTCGGCACCTGGGAGCTGCCCGAAGTGCTCGCGTTCGCCCGCGGCTACGCCCGCGATGGGCATCCTGTTCTGGGCCGGGTCGTCGCCACGATCAGCTCGGTCGCAGCCCTGTTCTCCAAGCACTGGCCTACCTCGGCAGCACAGTGGATGCCAAATGATATCCTGCCTGCAGCCGGTGACCTGGTGACCAATGAAGCCTGGACGAGGAGTCTCGACCGCCTGATCGCGGCCAGCGCCACAACGACCGTCGCGACGAGAGCGGGACGCATCGACGCGGCCCGGCAGGAGTGGCGGGAAGGATTCGTGGCCCGAGCCATCGTCGACTTCGGGCAGACCCCGCACCGGCATTCCTCCGGCACCGATCATGCCGGCGTCATGACACTGGCCGACCTGGCCGGCTTCGAAGCGAGCATCGAGGAAGCCACAACGGTCGTTTTTCGCGGCCACACGATCGCTAAAACCGGCGCCTGGGGGCAAGGACCGGCGTTGCTCCAGACCCTGATGATTCTGGAGGGGTTCAGCGACGCCGAGCTCGACCCCTCTACCGCGCTCGGCGCGCACACCATCCTGGAGGCCCAGAAGTTGGCGATCGCCGACCGGGAAGCGTACTACGGCGACGCCGAAGGACCGCTCGATACCGGACCGCTCGATTACCTCCTGTCGGCGGTCTACGCGGCTACCCGTCGCGCGCTCATCACGGAGACCGCCTCGCACGAGTTTCGCCCTGGCCTCGTACCCGGCTACACCCCGTATTACCCGGTGCTGCGCACCGCGTACACGACCGCGGCATTGACGAAGCAGGGTGCGGAGGCATCCGCTGCAGTCGGTGAACCGACGATCGATGCACCGGCCGGCACCGAAGCTGAGCCAGAAGCCCTCGCGACCGGTGAAATGCGCGGCGACACCTGCCACATCGACGTCGTCGATCGCTGGGGCAACATGGTCTCGGCGACACCGTCTGGTGGCTGGCTGCAGTCGTCGCCCACCATTCCCGAGTTGGGATTCTGCCTCGGTTCACGCCTGCAGATGACCTGGCTCGAGCCTGGCGCACCGTCGGCGCTGACCGGCGGTAAACGCCCACGCACGACCCTCACCCCGACGCTCGTGCTGAAAGACGGGCAGGCGGTGGCGGCGCTCGGCTCCCCCGGCGGTGACCAGCAGGACCAGTGGCAGTTGCTGTATCTGCTGCGCACGATCGTCGGCGGGTACACTCCGCAGCAGGCGATCGATGCGCCCGCCTTTCACAGCACCTCGTTTCCGGGCTCGTTCTGGCCGCGTACCTGGGAACCCGGCAGCGCCGTAGTCGAGGATCGGCTCGGCGAGACAGTCATCGCCGAGCTGGAAGGGCGCGGCCACCAAATCACCCGGGCCGGCGACTGGGCGCTCGGTCGCATCTCAGCGGTCACTCGCGACCCGCGGAGCGGGCTGCTGCAGGCGGCGGCGGATGCACGCGGGGCACAGGGATACGCGGCCGGTCGCTGACCTGGCCACAAAATACCACCGTTTCGCGTATTTTTCTGTCCCACGAATGGGGAGGACATTGACTTGTCTATCCCCACTAGATTGAAGTTATCGAACCGATTACCCGAGTCGGCGATGGAACGGACAATCGTGAAAATGTTGCAGACAGAGTGCCCAGAATGCGAACAGATGGTGTGGATCACGTCGGATACCCGGTTTGCGACCTATCACTCGCTGGCCAACTCAACCAAGGATTGCCCCGGCTCCCGAATGAATGTTCCAGTACCGCCCAAGCAGACCGCCGCGAGCCGTCGACGCGCGCAGGCTGAATTGCTCGCCTGGGCTCACTCCACGACCGCAGTTGGCGCCGACAAACACCAGGCTGCCTGAAGCCACTTCTTGTCCCCCGACCGATGCCATTGACTCACCCAAGCAACTGCTGCCGTCGGTAAACCAGACGAGGCGATGCCCCCGAACTACCGGGACGGCACCGCCTCGTCTGGGTTAACGCGGCCCCCGACCATCCCCCGTGGGCCCAGAGCAAGACGAATCGGTCGAGCGGCGGTTACAACGGGTGCATAACAAACCGACCGACCGGGAGGCGCCGGTCACGCACTGGGGGTAGACTCCCGGATCCATTTTTATCAGCCCCTTCTCAGGCCATCCCCCGTACCGTTGCATACGGAGTTCCCCCACTCCAACGATTGGCCCCGGCATATTTCTCACCTCCCCCCAGGCGAGAAGTGCCGGGGCTTTTTCGTAGTCGGTACCGGCCAGGTGGTCACCCCCAACACGTAACGTTTCAATTTGGACGCTGCGCCGGGTCTAGCGTGGAGGGATGACCTCTCGCACCGAACCGATCCCGGCACCACGGCCGAACAAGCACGATCCGGCCACGCTTGGCTTTCAGACCCAGTCGGTCCACGCCGGCAACACGATCGATGTCGGGTCGGGGGCGCTCCGTACACCGATCGTGATGGCCAACTCATACGCGCTGCCCGACGACCCGTCGATGATGAGCTGGTCGGGCGCGACGCCCGGTCTCTACACCCGCAACACCGGCACAAATCAACAGGGCCTGCAGCAGAAGCTCGCCGTGCTCGAGCGCGGCGAAGACGCCGTGGTTTTGGCCAGCGGTGTCGCGGCCCTGCACGCCGTGTTCTTCACACTGCTCAAGACCGGCGACCACGTCGTCGTCGCCAACGTCACCTACGAGGCCTCGTATCGGCTCTTCACCGAGCTTTTGCCCAACAAATACGGAATCGAGGCCACCTTTGTGGACGCGACGGATCTGGCTGCGGTGCGGTCCGCCATCCGCTCTACGACGCGTCTGATTCACATTGAGACGGTCGGTAACCCCACGACCGCGGTGACGGATGTCGCGGGCGTCGCACAGATCGCGCACGAAGCCGGCGCCCTGCTATCGATCGACAACACATTCACGCCGCCGCCGCTGTTTCGCCCCCTCGAGCACGGAGCCGACCTTGTCGTGCACTCGTTGACAAAGTACATCAACGGGCACGGCGACGCGATGGGTGGCGCCGTCATCGGTAGCGCGGCGCTGATTCGCCGGATCAAGGTTGACGCGATGGTCGACGTGGGCGGTGTGATCAGCCCGTTCAACGCCTGGCTGATCATGCGCGGCTCGGTTACGCTTCCCCTGCGCATCCGACAGCACTGCGAGTCGGCGCTCGCCATCGCCCGTTTTCTCGAGGCCGATCCGCGGGTCGCGTACGTCGCCTACCCGGGGTTAGCCTCGCATCCGCAGCACGCCGTGGCCCTGCGGCAGCTGCCGCACGGTTTCGGCGGGGTGCTCGCCTTCGCCGTCACTGGCGATAAGGCGGCGCAGAACCGGTTCGTCGCGAACCTGCGCGTGATCACGTCGGCCGTGTCGCTCGGGCACGATGAGTCGCTCATCGTGCACGTCGACAACTCCGGGCCGCGCGTCGCGGCGTACCCGGCACCGTTTCGCGAATTCGGGCACCTCCGCTTCTCGGTAGGCCTCGAAGACACCATTGACCTGGTGGCAGATCTCGCTGCGGCCCTCGATGCCACGTTCGACGCCGCCGTTCTCTAGTCCGTCGCGCAGCTAAGCGGCCAGGGCGCTTGTGATTCGGGCCTCGACCCGCGTGCGGGCGTCGTGCTGAGCGGCCAGTCCGGCCAGGAGCAGAGCCAGCTGATCGGCCGGGGAATCGGGCGCTTCGGGGTGCCACTGCACACCAACGATCGGAGCGCTCCCGTGCTCGAGCGCTTCGATCAGGCCGTCCGGGGCGTGGGCCGCGGCTACCAGCCCGGCGCCGAGACCGTCGACGATCTGGTGGTGGGCGCTCTGCACCGAGATGTCCACCCCGCCGAGGACGGCCGCGATAGTGCTGCCTGCGGCCAGTGTGACGTCATGGGTAGAAAGGATCTGGTCGATCGGCACGTCGATGTTCTTGTGAATGCCGTCGTCGATATGCTGCACGAGGGTGCCGCCGAGGGCGACGTTGATGATCTGCAGGCCGCGGCAGATGCCCAGCAGCGGTGTGCCGAGCGCGAGCGCACGCTGCACGAGAGCGATCTGGCCCTCGTCTGCGGAAGCGAAGTGCACCGTCTCACCCTCATAGCCGGTTGTGCCGCCGTAATAGTTGGGGGAGATATCTTCGCCGCCGACGATGACGACAGCGTCGGCATCCACGGTACGGCGCAACAGTTCGGCAGGGGTGACGTCGGCGGCGGCGACGCGGGTGACAGACCAGCCACCTGCCTTGGCTTCAGAGACGACGCGAGAGTTGAGCACCTGTACCTTGGCGTGGTAGACGGGCCGGTCGGGACGCGCGGTCGTGACCTCGACGACGGCGAGCATGCGGTTCGTGAGTTCTTCGTTCATGCGGGGCTCCCGTCGGTGTCGATCGCGCTGCGCTCAACCAAGGCGGCGTTCATCCCATTTTGGGCGGCGCGCGCGTAGTGTGCGAGCGGTCCTGTAACACGGGGCAACATCGCCCTCAGGCAGATTTTTGGAGGTTCCCAGACTCGGGTCTACCGGTCACCCTAAACTTTGCAACAGACACGCACTTCTCTGGCGAAATCCTTCGGCCAGGGTCACTCTTTGTGAAAGGACCTCCGAATGACCAAGCAGTCCATCTTCGGCCGTATCTCCCAGCTTGCGAAGGCGAACATCAACGCCATCCTGGACTCGGCGGAAGACCCGGCCAAAATGCTTGACCAGATGGTGCGCGACTTCTCGAGCAGCATCTCCGATGCCGAGAGCGCGATTGCCGAGACCATCGGCAACCTGCGTCTGCTCGAAGACGACCACCGTGAAGACCAGGAAGCCGCCGTGGAGTGGGGCGACAAGGCCCTCGCTGCGAGCCGCAAGGCCGACGAGCTGCGCCTGGTCGGCAACGCTGCCGACGCCGACAAGTTCGACAACCTCGCCAAGGTCGCGCTCGGTCGACAGCTCACCTCCGAGAAGGAGGTCAAGACCGCCGAACCACAGATTCAGGCGCAGACCGCCGTTGTCAACCAGCTCAAGACCGGCCTGAACGCCATGAAAGAGAAGCTGGTGCAGCTCACCAACAAGCGCGCTGAGCTGATCGCGCGCTCCAAGACCGCCAAAGCGCAGGCGCAGGTGATGGACGCCGTCAAGAGCATCGACATGATGGACCCGACGAGCGAGGTCAACCGCTTCGAAGACAAGATTCGGCGCGAGGAGGCCCGCGTGCGTGGCGCCCAGGAACTCGCCGCATCCAGCCTCGATGCGCAGTTCGAAAGCCTTGACGATCTCGGCGAACTCACCGAAGTAGATGCCCGCCTCGCCGCTCTGAAGGCCGGCAACACCGCCGCCATCGAGGGTTAGGCCTGCTCACTCGCCACGTGCGAGTCGTGACGATCCGGTGTGTACCCGACACATTCGTCGAGTGACGGCATGGCGGCATTCGTTCTCCGGTCGGCCGCAAGAATTTTGTTGTCGGCAAAGCGGATGCTGCCTGCACGGTCGCTGGGCCATACTGAGGTATGGCTCCCACCTTCGTTGTAGTACCGCAGTGGCAGGGTTCGACTTCTCCGCGCGCAATGCGCCTGATCGACGGGGCGGCGGCTATCCAGGGCGACCTCCCCTTTTCGGCCACGCGCCTGGTCGATGTGCCGGTCGAGGCCGGTGATTCGCTCGATACCGGCGTGCGTCGGTTCTCGGCGATCCAACAGGTACGCGAACGACACACCAGGATCTTGCAGGACACCACCGATTGGGCCCTCTCGATCGGTGGCGACTGCGGCATCGCGTTGGCCGCGGTCGAACACGCGGCGCGCACGCATCCGGGCGATCTGGCCGTGGTGTGGTTTGACGCCCACCCCGACCTGCACACGCCGGAATCCTCACCGTCGGGCGGATTTTGTGGCATGGTCTTGCGCGCGATCATTGGCGAAGGGCCGGCCGAACTCGAGCTGGCCGCTGCGAGCAGCGTGCGGCTGCAGAACGTCGTTCTCGCCGGCATTCGTGACATCGACGATGCTGAGGACGTACTGCTGAACGAGCACGGCCTGGTGAGCGTGTCGTGCTCCGAGCTGGCCGACCCCGCCGCGCTCATCGCCGCGGTTGCTGCAATCGGCGCCACGCACGTTTTCGTGCACATCGATCTTGACGTGCTCGATCCTTCGGCGCTCGATGGCCTCAGCGATCTCATTCCGTTCGGGCTGAGCGTGGCTGATCTCGGCGGCGCGATCACCGCCCTGCGCGCCGACTTCACCCTCGCCGGCGCGACCATCACCGGGTTCGCGCCCGCGTCCCCGGCAGCGGCGACCGATGACCTGCCGAGTATTCTGCGCATCATCGGCGCGCTCACCCGCTAGCTGGATGCCCCGTCACTGCGCCCCGAGCCGGCCACAGAGCATCCGCTCGCCACTTCCGCCTGCAACGTCACCTGTACCGATGGAGGCCCCATGACCGACGAGCCCCGCATTCTCACCGAGCGTCGCGGCCACATTCTGCTGATCGGGTTCAACCGGCCCGAAAAACGCAATGCCGCCGATTTCTCGCTGTTGCAGCAGCTCGCGCTCGCTTACGGTGAGCTCGACCGCGACCCCGAGCTGCGCGTCGGCCTGGTCTACGCGGTCGGGGAGCACTTCACGGCCGGACTCGACCTCGCCGATATCGGCCCACGACTCGGCCCGAACGGGCTCGAAATGGTACCGGAGGGCGGCATCAACCCGTGGCAAGTGGATGGCCGATCCCTCAGCAAACCGGTCGTCATCGCTGTGCAGGGCACCTGCCTCACCCTCGGCATCGAGCTGATGCTGGCGAGCGACATCGTGGTCGCTGCCGAATCCACTCGGTTCGGCCAGATCGAGGTCGCCAGGGGCATCCTGCCGTTCGGGGGCGCGACGATTCGGTTTCCACGAGCGGCCGGCTGGGGTAATGCCATGCGCTGGCTGCTCACCGGCGACCTGTTCGATGCCGCCGAGGCGCACCGCCTCGGCCTCGTGCAGGAAATCGTGCCCGACGGCGCCCAGTTCGACCGGGCGCTCGTGCTCGCCGAGAAGATCGCTGCCCAGGCCCCGCTCGCCATCCAAGCCACCCTGGCCAACGCGCGCCTGGCCGAGCGGAGCGGTCCGGCATCTGCTGAAGTAGCACTGCAGCCGGCTCTCGCCAGCCTGGTGGCCACCGAAGACTCCCGCATCGGAATGCAGTCGTTCCTGACCCGGATTCCCGCCGTCTTCCTCGGCCGCTAGTACCCCACGCCCCATCCCGTGTGGACGTGGCCTGGGCCCGGAACGCGGGCCCAGCTTATAAACTGGGCCCGCGTTCATAAGGTGGGCCCGGGGTCACAGCGCTCGTTGAAAGCCAGATAATCGAATCCCAGTCGTTCGCGCAGGCGGCAACGTCGCAAACAAACTCACACACTGAATAAGAACGTCAGGGTAGGCTGCATTTAGCTCTCCATGTCCCGGCCAGCGACCACCAGCCCGAACAGCCGTGGCCAGTTTTTCGTCACCAGGCCGGTACACCCCGATTCAAGGAGATTCAATGTCGAGTCAGATCTACGACGTCATCGTCATCGGCGGCGGCGCTGTCGGGGAGAACGTTGCCGACCGCACCGCCCAGGGCGGACTGCGCACGGTCCTCGTCGAGAGCGATCTGGTCGGCGGCGAGTGTTCGTATTGGGCCTGCATGCCGTCGAAAGTGCTGCTGCGAAGCGGCGCCGCCCTCGCTGCGGCCCGCCGGGTTCCGGGCGCCGCCGAGGCCGTCACGGGAAGCATCGACGTGCGGGCGACCCTCAAGCAACGCGACTCCATTACGAGCAACTATAAGGACGACGGCCAGGCAAAATGGCTGGAGTCGGCTGGTATCGGCCTCGTGCGTGGCCATGCCCGTCTCACTGGCGTCAAAGAGGTCACCGTGACCGCACCGGATGGCGCGGTCACCGTTCTGACCGCCACCCATGCAGTCGTCGTCAGCACTGGGTCAGCGGCGTTGCTGCCCGACATTGACGGTCTGAAAGAGATCGAGCCGTGGACCAGCCGCGATGCGACAAGCGCCCAGCAAATTCCGGAGCGTCTCGCCGTGATCGGCGGCGGCGTCGTCGCCGCCGAGATGGCTGCAGCGTACTCCTCACTCGGCTCGACGGTGACCGTGATCGCCCGCAGTGCACTGCTCGGCAAGCAGGAACCCTTTGCGGGCGAACTCATCACCGCCGCGCTCGAGGAGAATGGGGTGACCGTGCTCGTCGGCCCGTCTACCACGACCGCGCACCGGGATGAAACCGGTACGGTCACGCTCACGCTCGATAACGGCACCACCGTCGCGGCCGACCAGGTGCTCGTGGCCATCGGTCGCACCGCGCACACCCAAGACCTCGGCCTCGGCACGGTCGGCCTCAACCCGGGTGACTGGCTCATGGTAGACGACTCGCTGCTCGTGCAGGGCGACTCCCCCGCGCTGGCCGGCGACTGGCTCTATGCCACCGGCGACGTCAACCACCGGGCACTCCTCACACACCAAGGCAAATACCAGGCCCGCGCGGCCGGCGACGCGATCGTGACCCGTGCAGCCGGCACCCCGGTGGATGACGCGCCCTGGGGCGCGCACGTGGCGACGGCCGACCACGCCGCCGTTCCGCAGGTGACCTTCACCGACCCGGAGGTTGCCTCGGTGGGGCTGACCGCCGCGTCCGCCGTGAAGGCGGGGTATCGCATCCGCATACTGGATTACGACCTCGCCAACCTGGGCGGCGCCTCGGTACTCGCGGTCGGCTACGTCGGCAAGGCCCGGGCGATCGTCGATCTCGACCGGGAGGTCCTCCTCGGCGTTACTTTTGTCGGCCAAGACGTCGCCGAGCTGCTGCACTCGGCCACGGTCGCGATTGTCGGCGAAGTTCCCATCAGCCGGTTATGGCACGCGGTACCGAGTTTCCCTACCCTCAGCGAGGTGTGGCTGCGCCTGCTCGAAGCCTACGGACGCCCGGGGTTCACCGACGAAGCTTCACAGTAAGGCATGCGTCGCATCCTCTTTGATTCACCTGTCAGCCGGGCCGGCTACCTCTACGCCACCGCAGTCGGGCTGGTCTGGGGGGCGATCTGGAGCACCGGGCGGGTCGAGAAGAGGGCAGGGTTGTTCGTGTTTCGCGGAATGCCACCATGGACCTTCGGTCGCGGCGGCTCCTGCGTTGGCGGCTGCTACCTCACCAACCAGAACATCACAGCCGGTGTGCTCGAGCATGAAGCCGTGCACAAACGCCAGTGGCAACGGTTCGGCATGGTCTTTCCGCTGCTGTACGCGGTCGCCGGGCGCAATCCGCTGAAGAACCGTTTTGAGATCGAGGCCGGCCTGAAAAAGGGTGGCTACCTGCGTTAGAGCAGCGGCTGGCCAGCGCGGCGGCCACCCATCCCTCGTGTGAGGTTCACCCACCGACCAGAGCCGGCCCCCGACGGTCGATTTGCGCCCCCTCGCGAGCGGAAGAGCACACAAAACCGCCCGGCCTGCGATCAGGCCGGGCGGTTTCTGTCGTGCGGGTGTTACTACTGGCCGGCGACGTATGCCGCGTCGACCGCTGCAGCCTCGGCGAAAACGGCGAGGTTCGCGCGCAGCTTTGCGCCGAGGTCGGCGTCAACGCTGGTCCAGTACCAGATTGCTCGCTCGGTGACCTCGGGGCGAGTCACGCCGCTGATGGCACCGGTGATGGTGTCGAGAAGACGCGCCTTGGCGCCATCGTCGTAGACCTCGCGGTAGAGCGTTCCAGCCTGGCCGAAGTCGCTGTCCTCGCTGCGCAGGGTCGCGGCGGCACGCAGCAGCGTCCCGTCATCCTCCCATGCACCCTCACCAGCAGCCGCCGGGTCGGCGACGGGGCCGCCGAGGGAGTTCGGCGCGTAGTTCGGTACGCTCGGTGCGTTGAAGTGGTGGCGCTGCGAGCCATCCTGCGAGTAGCTGTTGACCGGGCTCTTGGGAGCATTGATCGGCAGCTGCGCGTAGTTGGTACCCACGCGGTAGCGCTGAGCGTCGGGGTAGGAGAAGATACGCGCCATGAGCATCTTGTCAGGGCTCGCCGCTATGCCGGGCACGAAGTTGGCCGGCGAGAACGCCGCCTGCTCGATCTCGGCGAAGAAGTTCTCCGGGTTGCGGTTGAGGGTGTGGGTGCCGACCGGGATCAGCGGGAAGTCGGCGTGCGGCCAGACCTTGGTCACGTCGAACGGGTTGAACCGGTAGGTGTTGCCCTGCTCGTACGGCATGACCTGCACAGACACGTTCCACGACGGGAAGTTGCCGGCAGCGATCGCGTCGGACAGGTCCCGGCGGTAGTAGTCGGCATCCGCTCCGGCGAGGAGTTCGGCCTCTGACCCGTCCATCTCGACGTTGCCCTGGTTGGATTCGAAGTGGTACTTCACCCAGAAACGCTCGCCCGCGGCGTTGATCCACTGGTAGGTGTGCGAACCGAAGCCGGGCATCTCACGCCACGAGCGCGGCAGGCCGCGGTCACCCATGAGGTAGGTGACCTGGTGGGCTGACTCCGGAGACAGGGTCCAGAAGTCCCACTGCATGGTCGCGTCGCGCAGGCCGGTGCCCGGCAGTCGCTTCTGCGAGTGGATGAAGTCGGGAAACTTGATGCCGTCGCGGACGAAGAATACCGGGGTGTTATTGCCGACGATGTCGTAGTTGCCCTCGGTCGTGTAGAACTTGACCGAGAAACCGCGCACGTCGCGCCAGGTGTCTGGACTGCCCTGCTCGCCGGCAACGCTGGAGAAACGCTGCAGGGTCGGTGTGACCGTGCCCGGCTGGAACACGGCCGCGCGGGTGTACTTCGAGACGTCGCCGGTGACGACGAACTCGCCGTGCGCTCCGCCGCCCTTGGCATGCACGATGCGCTCCGGAATGCGCTCGCGGTTGAACTGGGCGAGCTTCTCGACCAGGTAGCGGTCGTGCAACGCGATGACGCCGTCGGCGCCAGTGGTGAGGGAGTGCGCGTCGCTCGCGACGGGCGTTCCCGTCTGGTCAGTAGTGGGCTTGATAGTCATAGTGCTCCTTGAGAGTGGATCAGCAACGCGTCGTTACGGTGGAAGGTTAGGGGAGAGCGGTTTCGGATTGGCACTGGGCGCACAGGCCCCAGTAGATGACCTCGGCGGCGCGCACGTCGAAGCCGAGCGCGTCCACCGGGGTGAGGCAGGGAGAGTGACCGACGGCGCAGTCCACGTCGTGCACTACGCCACAGCGGGTGCAGACGATGTGGTGGTGATTGTCACCGACCCGGCGTTCAAACAGCGCGGGCGAGCCGGCCGGTTCGATCTTGCGTACGATCCCTGCGGTGGTGAACGAGGACAGCACTCCATAGACCGCCTGAAGTGACGTGCCCGGAAGGTCTGCGCGCACAGCGCCGAACAGTGCGTCGGCGGTCGCGTGGGGTCGGTCGCTAAGGGCCCGCAGCACGGCCAGACGCGGTGCGGTCACCTTGAGCCCAGCCGAGCGGATACCGTCCTCGAGCAACCCGGCGTCGGCTACAGCCGAACGCACGTCTGCGCCGTCGCTCAATTCGGGTATCGTCATGCCCCGATCCTAGCATCTTGTTTTGAGTAATTCAAAACAATGGTGCAATCGTTTAGCTAGCTAGGATAGCGATCAGGGACATTCTGGGAGGAACAGTGCTCGCGATCACCCGCTTTATCTCCGGCAAACGCACCGCCTGGGCGGTACTGCTCGGAACAATCGTTGCCGTGGGATTACTGTTCACCCTGCTTCCGGCCAATGACTCAACGGATTTTCCAGCTGCGGGGTTACCGGAAAGCAGCCAGGCTGCCCGGGTCACCGAGCTGCTCACTACGTTTCCTTCCGCCGATCAGACGGCTGCGATCGTGGTGTGGTCCCGGGACAGCGCCAGCCTGACCGCAGCCGACAAGACGGCCATCACCGCCGCGGCGGCTCAGCTCGGGGCCGCGTCGATCGCCCCGCGCGCAGCAACGCCGCAGTTCAGCGACGACGGTCAGGCTGCGCTGAGCGTGGTGCCACTGGAGGCCCTCGGGGCGACGGCCGATATTGAGAAGGCGGCCACCGCTATCCGCTCGACGGCGTCGACCGCGCTGCCCGGCGGGCTGACCGCCTACGTCACCGGGCCGGTCGGTTTTCAGGCCGACATCACCAATGCCTTCGCCGGAGCCGACTTTCGCCTGCTGCTGGTGACCGTGATCGTCGTTGCGGTGCTGCTCATCGTGACCTATCGCAGCCCGGTGCTGTGGATCGTGCCGCTCGTCGTTGTCGGCCTCGCCGACGGCCTGGCCGGCAAGGTAGCCGGCGCGCTGGCCGAACCGCTCGGTTTTGCCCTCGATGCCTCGATCTCGGGAATTCTCTCCGTGCTCGTGTTCGGCGCCGGCACCAACTACGCCCTGCTGCTCGTGGCGCGCTACCGCGAAGAACTGCTGCACACCGAGAATCGCAACGTCGCGATGCGTACCGCAGTGACGAGCGCCGGCCCGGCCATCGCGGCCAGCGGCGGCACGGTCGCGCTGAGCCTTCTCACCTTGATGTTCGCGGAACTCGCCGGCAACCGGGCCCTCGGTATCGCGTGCGCCATCGGTGTGATCATCGCCATCCTGTTCGCCCTGCTCGTGCTGCCGGCAGCCCTCGTGGTGTGCGGGCGCGGCCTGTTCTGGCCGTTCATTCCGCGCGTGCGGGCTCAGGCAGCGCCGGCGCGCACCGGTTTCTGGACACGGCTCGGCCGGGGCGTGTCCAAGCACCCGGTGATCATCACGGTCATTTCCGTTCTGGCGATCGGCGCTCTCGCCTTCGGGCTGAACGGCGCCGCGGTCGGGCTGTCCCAGGCCGACCAGCTGCTCGGCAACCCGGAATCGGTCGTTGCGCAGCGCATCGTGGACGCGTCGTTTTCGGCGGGGCTGACCAGCCAGACCGTTGTGTTGGCGCCGGAGGCGGCATCCGCTGACACCGTGGCGGTCGCTCTGGCGACCCCCGGAGTTTCTGCGGCGGTCGCCGGTGAGAACGCCGGCGGCCTGACCCGCATCGACGTCACACTCGACAGTGAACCAGGCAGCGACGCAACGTTCGCGACCATCGTCGCCCTGCGCACCGATGTAGCGGATGCCCCCGGCGCCGTTTCGCAATCACTGGTCGGTGGCAGCGATGCCACGGCCCTCGACACGAAGACCAGCGCCGAGCGCGATCAACGTCTGATCCTGCCGCTGATCCTCGGCATCGTCTTTCTGATTCTGGCGCTGTTACTGCGCTCGATCGTGGCACCGGTCCTGCTCATTGCCACGGTGCTCGCCACCTTCTTCGCCAGCCTGGGTGCCTCCAACCTGATCTTTCAAAACCTGCTCGGGTTTGCCGCATTCGACACCAGCGTCGTTTTATTTGCGTTCCTGTTCCTGGTGGCGCTCGGCGTGGACTACAACATCTTCCTGACGACGCGTGCCCGCGAAGAGGCGCGGCGCTACGGCACCCGCGAGGGAATGGTGCGGGCGCTGTCCTCGACCGGCGCCGTGATCACGAGCGCCGGCATTTTGATCGCCGCCGTATTCGCCGTGCTCGGAGTGCTACCCGTTGTTGCTCTTACCCAGATCGGCGTGATCGTCTGCATCGGCGTGTTGCTGGACACCCTGGTCGTGCGCACCGTGCTCGTGCCGGCCCTGGTCTTTCTGGTCGATGACCGGTTCTGGTGGCCGTCCAACCCCGTGGCGACGCGTCAGTAGGTTGACGCCGGCTCGGGCGGTACTCGCTCCTGCCAGCGGATGCGCCGCTCCAGTTGCGCGCCGAGCGCGAGCAGCGTGGCCTCGCCGCCCGGCCGGCCGATGAGCTGCACCCCCATCGGCAGGCCGTTCTCGGTTTGGTGCACCGGAAGCACGATCGCCGGCAGTCCGCTCACGTTGATCATCGAGGTGAACGGCGTGTACTGAACCTGCTGGGCGAAGTTCGCCTCGGCGTCGTGCGCGTCGTACCATCCGACCGGCCGCGGGGTCAGGGCCATGGCCGGGGTCAGCACGGCATCGAATTTCGACAGTTGCTGAATGAACGACCGCTCGAACGCGGTCAGCGCGGCGAGCGCCTGCGCAAGGTCGCGGGCACTGAGATTTCGGCCCCGGGCGAGCAGCCACTGGGTCAACGGTTCGAGTATGGCGATCTCGGCCTCGGTCTCGGCCGGGATGCTCGCCGCGCCAGCCTGCCAGATGGTGCGAAACGCCGGCCCGTAGCTCGGGTCGGGCAGGAGCGCCGTCTCTTCGAGTCCGTGGTGCAGCGCGGCGAATCCCGCAACGGCCAGGTCGAGCGCCTCCTGCGCTTCGGGGGCGATTTCGATGGAGTAGTCGTTGTCCCAGGCCGAGGTCGTCATGACGCCGAGCTGAAACCGGCCCTCGCCGCGCACGGCCGCTGCCAGCAGCGGCGTCTGATCATCGGGGGCCCGCAGTGCGTAGTAGTGGTTGGGGTGACTGTCCCGGGGCACGATCATGGCATCGAGCAGGAGGGCGGCATCCGCTACAGTGCGAGCGAGCGGGCCACCAACGGAGAGGCCGCCGAGCTTGTCGATGCCGGAAGCGGCGGGCACACGCCCGCGACTGGGCTTGAGGCCGACGAGGCCGCAGGCGGCCGCCGGAATGCGGATAGACCCGCCGCCGTCGGAGCCGGGCGCGAACGGGAGCAAGCGCGCTGCGACCGCGACAGCGGCGCCGCCGCTGGATCCGCCGGCACCGAGCGCGAGATTCCACGGGGTGCGGGCGGGCGGGGAGGCCAGGCTTTCGGTGTACGAGGCGAGTCCGAATTCGGGCGTGTTGGTTTTACCGAGGCTGACTCCCCCTGCGTCATCGAGTACCTGCACCAGATCGTCGGACCGGTCGGGCACATAGTCGGCGAACAGGCGCGACCCGAACCCGGCGTGCACCCCCGCACGCTGGTACAGGTCTTTGTCGGCGAAGGGGAGGCCCCAAAGCGGCGCGGTGAGCGGCATCCGCTCTTCAACGAAGCGGGCCCGGGCCCTGGCGGCATCCGCGGTCACGGTGACGAAGGCGCCGAGCGCTGGATTGAATTTCTCGATGCGGGCCAGGTAGTGCTCGGTGAGCTCGCTCGGGCTGATCTCCCTCCGCTGCAGGGCCTGCCATTGTTCCAGGGCGGTCAGTTCGTGTGGATCAGCCATGATCCGAGCCTAGTTCGAGCGGGCTCGGTGACCGGCCACCTCTGGTCATGTTCGTTCCGGGAGGCTAACCTCAAGCCATGGCCAGCGCTTTGTACAATCCCATCGGCACTACCGCGCTCATCACCGGAGCGTCGAGCGGACTCGGCGTCGGCTACGCGCACGAACTCGCCCAGCGCGGCGCGGATCTCGTGCTGGTCGCCCGCCGTCAGGCCCGTCTAGAGGCGCTCGCGGTCGACCTGGCCGAGAAATACGGCACCGTCTCCACCGTGATTCCGCTTGATCTCAGCGAAGCGGATGCCGTCCCCGAGCTGGTCTCCGACCTGCGCGAGCGGGCGATCACCATTGGCACCCTCGTCAACAACGCCGGCTTCGCTACCTTCGGCACCGTACTCGACTCCGACCAGGTGCGGGAAGCGGAGCAGGTCGCCCTCAATGTGCACGCACTGACCGCGCTGACCCATGCCTTTCTGCCCGATCTGGTCGAGACGGCCTCGCTGCATCCGCACACGGCAGCGCTGGTGAACTTGGCGAGCACGGCGGCATTCCAGCCGGTGCCGCGCATGGCCGTCTACGCGGCGACCAAGGCCTATGTGCTCAGCTACACCGAAGCGGTCAGCTACGAGACCCGCCTGAGCGGCCTCAAGGTCACCGCGATCTGTCCGGGCCCCGCCGACACCGAGTTCTTCGAGATCGCCCAGACGAGCTCCGGTAAGAAGGGAACGCCACTGACGGTCGACGAGGTCATGCGTGCCTCCTTCGCCGCGCTCGACCGGTCGGTGACGCCGTCGGTCGTGTTGGTCGGCGCGCGCAACGCGCTGCTCGCCCGGATGGTCAGCATCTCCCCTCGGCGCGCCGTGCTGAATGCGGTGGGGCGCATGAACACGCCACGCGTCGCCAGGTAACGACCTCGATCCCTGGCAGAAAACCGACGGCTGCTACCCCGGCCCCGGGCGCTTCTTCCGCTGCACCGGGCGCCGATCACCCGGATGCGCGAGACTGGACGTATGCCCGATCTCACTTTGCACGGCGGCGTCGGCAGCCGTGTCGACGCCGAGATCGAAGTAAAGCGATCCAAATTTCTGTGCCGCCTGGTCAGAACCGAGACAGAGGATGCGGCGCGCGCTGCGATCGACGATGCACGGAAGGCGCACTGGGGTGCTCGCCACCACTGCTCGGCATTCGTGCTCGGGTCATCCGGTGCTCCCGATCAGGTGCGTCGTTCGAATGACGACGGTGAACCATCGGGAACTGCGGGGCGGCCCATGCTCGAGGCACTGTCCGGGCGAGGTTTCGTCGACTGCGTGGCCGTCGTCACCCGCTACTTCGGTGGCACCCTCCTCGGCGCTGGCGGCCTGGTGCGCGCGTACTCAGAGGCCGTTCTCACGGCGATCGACGCGGCCCAGTCCCTGGGGCTGGTCGTGGAGCGCGAACGCCGTGAATTGTTCACGCTCGCCTTGCCCCACGCGGATGCCGGCCGCATCGAGGCCGAGTTACGCCAGCGCGGAGTGCTCATCCTGGGTACGCAGTATGGGCTCGACGCGGTGCTGAAGATTGCCGATGACGACGCGACGCGGCTCGCCGCGATCGTCGCCCGAGTCACGGCCGGAACCGCGGAATTGGAGGCCCTCGGCCACGAATGGGTCGACGTCGAACGGTAACCCACGACAAAAAGTCCTGGAGCGCGCGGGTTGCGCGCTTGGCTATTCGTCGGCAGTGGCGGTCAGGCGCGCAGATCGCTGGGCACTTGCTCGCACCCGTGACTGGACTATTTCAGGCTTTTTTGCAGCAGAATCGTGCCGAGCCAGCGCTCGAACTTGAACCCGACCTTGCCCATGCGGCCGATCTCGTCGAAGCCGAAGTCACGGTGCAGCTTGATCGAGGCATCCGCTCCCTGATCGGCGATGACGGCGATGATCTCCTTCAGGCCAGCTGCTTTAGACCGCTTGATCAGCTCGCCGAGCAGCTCGCGGCCGAGCCCCTTACCCGTCGACGCTGCGCCGAGGTAGATCGAATTCTCCACCGTGAACCGGAAGGCCTTCTTCTGTTTCCACGGGCTGACCAGGGCGTAACCGAGAATTTGGCCGGCCGGCGAGACAGCGACGATGAACGGCATGCCCTGCTTGTTCAGGTAATAGAACTTGTCGCGCCACTCGGCGAGCGTCATCGCGTCTTCGTCAAAGGTGACGGTACTGTTCGCGACGTAGTAGTTATAGATCTCGCGAATGTGCGGCAGATCCGTTGCTCGAACCTCGCGCATCGTGTATTCGAACGGCGCCTCGACCGCGATTTCCGGTCGCAGGTGGCGGGGCAGTCGACGACGAGGCTCGTATTCTTCCTCAAGCACCCGGCACTCCCCTTTCTGGTTGGTTCCAGATTACCGGAAGAGCCCACTGCACCGGTGCCGCCCCCTGCGCGGTGAGCAGCCGGTTGGCGCCGCTGAACGGCCGGGAGCCGACAAAGCCGCGACGGGTTGAGAGTGGGCTCGGATGCGACGATGCGATGACGGGGGTATCGCCGAGCAGGGGCCGAAGCGCGCCGGCATCCTGGCCCCACAAAATCGCGACGAGCGGATGCTTGCGTTGTACGAGTGCACGGATCGCCTGGTCAGTCACGCTTTCCCAACCGTGGCGACGATGCGATCCGGCTGCACCGGCCCGCACGCTGAGCACCCGATTGAGCAGCAATACCCCCTGATCGGACCACGCCGAGAGGTCGCCGTGCTCGGGGCGCGGCAGGCCCAGGTCGGCCGCGAGCTCGGTGTAGATGTTGCCCAGGCTCCGCGGCACCGGCCGCACGTCGGCGTTGACGGCGAAGGCCAAACCGATCGGATGCCCCGGAGTGGGGTACGGGTCCTGCCCGACGATGAGCACCCGTACGGCGTCGAACGGTTGTTGAAACGCGCGCAGCAGATGCTCCGACGCGGGCAACACTACGTGGCCGGCCGCCCGTTCGCTCGCCAGAAAATCACCCAGCCGGGCCAGATCGTCGGCCACGGGAGCGAGCACTCGCGCCCAGCCCGGGTCGATCTGCCCGGTTGCCGCGAGCGCATCGAGGTTCATGAGCCGCTCAGGCGCCGATGGTGCTCACGAGAACGCCACCGTCGGCCTGACTGATCCGCCAGACGCTGCCGGCTCCGAGCACGCCGAGGGCGCCCTCACCGACCACGAGCACGGTATTCTCGTCGATGGCCAGGCCGCCGTCGATCAGTCCCGCCTCGGTTGCCGCGATCAGTCGGGACAGGCTGCCGGACTGGGCAGCATGCACATCGACCGTGACGTCGAGCAGGCCGATCCCCTGGGCCAGGGTGATTTCATCGAGGCCCTCCGAGACGTGTTCCGGAGTGACCTCGACGCCGCCGATACGCCAGCCGCCGATGAGGGCGCGTTCGGCCGCGATCATGGCGCCGGCCGAGAAACCAAGGTAGGGCACACCACTAGATACCTGGCGGCGAATCTCGCCGGCAATCGGCAGCAGAGCGGCCAAATAGTCGGGCGTCACCCCGCCGCCGATGATGATGCCATCGACGGCGCCCAAAGCGGCCAGAGTGGCCGTGTCGCCGGGCGCGAGCACGGTGCGGCGGGTCTCCACGCCGGTGCCGAGCGATGCGGCGAGCTCTTCGGCGTGCGCACTGCCCGGGCCGACAGTGATGATCGCCACGACCGGTTCATCGCGACCAGCCTGGCCGGCATGAGCGATCACCTCGGACCGAAAGGTCGCGAAGACCGGAACGTCGTGTACGGGGTCTCCCCCGCCGCCGACCAGGTGCACGCTCACGCGGCGACCTCAGCCGTCACGTCAACAGGCAGGTCGGCAGGCAGATCGGCCGTCACATCGGCAGGCAGGTCAGCGAGCGTTTCCGGCGCGCTGCTGTCGGGGGCTCCCGCAACCGGCGCCAGCGCCGACCAGGGGAACACGATCCATTTGTCGGTCTCGCGCCAGGTGAAATCGGGCACGTGCACCGTGCGCGGCTTGGTATACAGGGTCGCGGTGCGCACCTCCATCGCGGTCTCGCCGAGCAGGCGCATGACCAATGCGAGGGTGTGGCCAGAGTCAGAGACGTCGTCGACGAGCAGAACCCGCTTGCCGGCGAGGGCCGGGGCGTCGAGCATCGGCGCCGATAGCACGGGCTCGGGCAGTCGTTCGTCGATGCCGGTGTAGAACTCCACATTGATGCTGCCGCAGTTCTTCGTGCCGAGCGCGTACGACACAGCGCCGGCCAGCAGTAGTCCGCCGCGGGCGATGGCGATCACCACATCGGGATGAAAGCCACTGCCTCGCACTCGAGTCGCCAGCTCACGCGACGCCGCGGCGAAGTCGGTCCACTGCAGAATTTCGCGTTCAATCACGAGCGGAGGGGACGCATCCTGGGCATCTAGTGTCATCCGTCAATGCTAGCTATGTCTGAGCGCGCACGAAGCGGATGCCGCGCTGCCAGCGGGCAACGGGGCATCCGTTTCGCAAGATGAGAACGCTATGAAACCTGACGCTGGTCGACGCCGTTGTAGGCAGACAGCGGGCGAATGAGCGCGTTGCTCTTCTTCTGCTCCATGATGTGCGCGGTCCACCCGGTGATGCGCGCCGCGACGAAGATCGGCGTGAAGGTGAGGGTATCGAAGCCCATCAGGTGGTAGGCCGGGCCCGACGGATAGTCGAGGTTGGGCAGAATCGCCTTGCGTGTCGTCATGGCCGTCTCAAGGGCTTCGTACAGTTCGAGCAGTTCCGGCTTCTGGTAATGGTCGACCAGGGAGACGAGCGAGGCACGCATCGTCGGAACCCGCGAGTCACCGTTCTTGTAGACGCGGTGCCCGAAACCCATGATCTTGCGCTTCTCGGCGAGCGCCTGGGCCAGCCACGGTTCGGCCCGCTCGGCCGCGCCGCTGCCGAGGCCGATCTCGGTGAAGGTGTGCATGACGGCTTCATTGGCGCCGCCGTGCAGGGCTCCCTTGAGCGCCCCGACCGCACCGGTCACGGCCGAATACAAATCGGACAGGGTCGAGGTGATGACCCGTGCGGTGAACGTGGACGCGTTGAAGGAGTGCTCGGCGTAGAGAATCATCGACACGTCGAAGGCGTTGACGACGACAAGCTCCGGCACCTCGCCGAAGGCCATGTGCAGAAAGTTCGCCGAATAGCCGAGGTCATCGCGCGGTTCGACCAGATCGAGCCCGTGGCGGCGGCGTTGGTCGTAGGAGACGATCGCGGGCAGCTGGGCGAACAGGCGAATCGACTTGGCGAGGTCGGATTCCGGCGACGGATTCTCGGCCTCCGGATCGCTCGCGCCCATGACGCTCACCGCGGTGCGCACGACATCCATCGGGTGTGCGGTGAGCGGCAGCTCGTCGATGATGCGCTTGATCACCGGGCTGAGGTGGCGCACCGACCGCTCGAGCGCCTCGAAGTCGGCGAGCTGCTGCTCTGTGGGTAGTTCGCCGTGCCAGAGCAGGTAGGCGACCTCTTCGAAGCTCTTCTTGGCCGCGAGCTCCTGCACCGGATAGCCCCGGTAGAGCAGTGAGTTGGTCTCCGGATTGACCTTGGAGACCGCGGTCGTGTCGACGACGACACCGGTCAGGCCCTTGTAAATGTGCGGAGTGACGTGTGGCAGTGTTTCGGTGTCAGACATTGTGCTCCTTCAGACCTTGCGCCGAACTGGGCGTGGAAATGTGCGGGTTCAGGGTGAAATCGAAGATACCCGAATCGAATTGACTGTACGAGGCATAATCGAGCAACTCGTACAGCTCGGCCCGGTGCTGCATCTCGGGCAGCATCGTGGTGAGCGAGCCTGTCTGCTCGATCGCGTCGAGTCCACGCGCCGCCGCCCCCATCGCCAGGCGCAGCAACGACACCGGAAAGATCACCAGGTTCATGCCCACATTCTCGAGCTGCTGCACCGTGTACAACTCGCCCTTGCCGAACTCGGTCATGTTCGCCAGGATCGGCACCGACACGGCTGCCCGAATTGTTTCGAACTCGGCCAGGCTGCCCATCGCCTCGGGGAAGATCGCGTCGGCCCCGGCATCCTGCAGCTGCTTGGCCCTGGTGACGGCGGCGGCCAACCCGTCAACGGCACGGATATCGGTGCGCGCCATCACGAGAAAGTTCGCGTCCCGGCGCGCATCGACGGCGGCGCGGATGCGCTTGATCGCGGTATCGGCGTCCACGACCTGCTTGCCATCGAGGTGGCCGCAACGTTTCGGGTTGATCTGGTCCTCGATGTGCATGCCGGCAAGTCCCGCGTCTTCGAGGGTCTGAATCGTGCGCGCGACATTCATCGGCTCGCCGAAACCGGTGTCGGCATCGACGATGGCCGGCAGGTCGGTCATGCGGGCGATCTGCTGCGACCGGCCGGCCACCTCGGTAAGAGTGGTCAGGCCGATGTCGGGCAGGCCGAGGTCGGCCGAGAGCACCGCGCCCGAAATGTAGACGCCCTCGAAACCCTTCTGCTGGATGAGCTTGGCCGAGAGCGGGTTGAACGCGCCGGGGTAGCGCAGAATCTTTCCGCTGGTCAGGCCCCCTCGCAGGGCAATGCGCTTATCAGCGGCGGTCGTGCCCGCATAGAGCATTAGAAGATTCCGTTCGGGGTGGTAATCGACGCCAGCAGTCCCGGCTTGGCCACGATGGTCAGCCCTCCGAGGTCTGCGGCACCAAGCTCAGGCAGGCGCTGGGCCAGGGCGAGGAATCGTTCGATCTCGAACTCCTCCATTACCGGCGCGGCCAGCGTGCGGAACTTGTTGATGTACTCCGAGCGAGCGAAGGGACGAGCGCCGAGCGGATGCGCGTCAGCGACGGCGATCTCGTCGACCAGGCGGGTTCCATCGGTGAGTTCGATTTCGACGCGACCGCCGAATGCCTTTTCGGCCGGATCGAGGGAGTGGTAGCGACGCGTCCATTCCTTGTCTTCAGTCGTCGTGACGGTGTTCCACAGCGCGATGGTGTCGGGGCGGCCGGCACGCTCGGGGCTGTAGGAGTCGACGTGGTTCCAGGTTCCGTCCTGCAGGGCCACCGTGAAAATATAGGGAATGGAGTGGTCGAGGGTTTCGCGGCTCGCGGTGGGGTCGTACTTCTGCGGGTCGTTGGCGCCGGAGCCGATCACATAGTGCGTGTGGTGGCTGGTGTGGATGACGATGCTCTTGATCGCGCCGGCCACGAGCAATTCGGGGTGCTCGTTGTGCAGTCTGCGGGCGAGGTCGATCCAGGCCTGCGCCTGGTACTCGGCCGAGTGCTCCTTGGTGTAGCTGTCGAGAATGGCGCGTTTGATGCTGCCGGCGGCTGGCAGCGACACGTCGTAGGAGCCGTCTGGTCCGTCGAGCAGCCAGGCGATGACACCGTCTTCGCCCTCGTAGATCGGGGTCGGACTGGTCTCACCGCGCAGCGCTCGGTCGACGGCTTCGACGGCCATCTTTCCGGCGAATGCCGGCGCGTGGGCCTTCCAGGAGGAGATTTCGCCCTTGCGCGACTGACGGGTGGCGGTCGTGGTGTGCAGCGCCTGGCCGACGGCCTGAAAGATGATCTCCTTGTCGAGGCCGAGCAGGGTGCCGATGCCGGCAGCGACCGACGGGCCGAGATGGGCAACGTGGTCGATCTTGTGCTCGTGCAGGCTGATCGATTTCACCAGGTCGATCTGGATCTCGTAGCCGGTAGCGATGCCGCGAATCAGGTCGCTGCCGGTCAGGCCGCGCGGCGTGGCGAGGTGCTGGGCGACGGCCGTGATCGGGGGGATGTTGTCGCCCGGGTGGGAATATTCGGCGGCCAGAAAAGTGTCGTGGTAGTCGAGTTCACGAACGGCGACGCCATTGGCCCAGGCGGCCCACTCCGGGGAAACCCGGCGTGCCGGCGCGAGGCCGAATACGGTTGCGCCATCACCACCGTTGGAACGCGGGTGTGCCAGCGCCTGCGAGCGAGCAGCGATCACCGGGCGCCGGGTCAGGCTGGCCGCAGCCACGGAGGCATTATCGATCACCCGGTTGATGACCATTTCGGTTACTTCCTCAGAGACTGCGGCGGGGTCGGCGGCGACCTCGGCGATCTTCCAAGCCAGCTGGTCCTCGCGGGCCAGATTCTCGTCGCTCCTGTGAACTCGAACATGGTGCTGCTGCACGGTGGGTCCCTTCGTTGGTCGGCCGGAGTCGTTGATCGACTACCGTTCCGAGTCCTCTTCGATCGCCGCGAGGACGCTCAAGAGGCTTTGGTGAAGATGAATATGGGTGGCATGGGCTGCCAGCGACGGATCGCCGGCAATAATGGCGTCAATAATCAGCAGGTGCTCGGTGGCTGCGGCACGAAGCCGCCGCGGATTACTTCGGGCCAGCCGACGGATTCGGGCCAGGTGGGTGCGTACGGCGCGCAGGGCGCCGACCAGAAAAGGATTTTCAACGGCCGCATCGACGGCGTCTTCGAGTTCGTCGATGAGCGCGTAGTAGCGGTGCACACCAATATCGCCCTGATCCAGAAGCTCAGGGGCAGTCACAAATGCATCGCGGAGTTCTTGAAAAGGTGCGGGCTCGCGCCGAGTGGCAGCCAGGCGAATGGCCTGCACCTCGAGCGCCTGGCGCAGTTCGTATAGTTCGGAGATACTGTCAACGGAGATGTCGGTCACTTCGAAGCCACGACCACGGCGTCCCACGACAAGACCGTCGGCGATCAATCGGGCCACCGCTTCGCGCAGCGGAGTGCGGGATACGCCAATGCGCTCAGCCTGTTCGACTTCGAGAAGGGCGGCACCGGGGGCGAGGAGGCCATTGAGAATCTCTCCGCGCAGCTGACGGTACGCCCGCTCGCTAGCCCGAAGCGGTGCGCCCAACCCCAACATTGCGGTTTCTGTATACACAAGAGTGATCCTATTCCACCTTGCTGGGTTATATGCAATACTTCAAGCACTCTTTGTATACAGAGAAACTTCGATGGAGAAGGTTTACATGAACGGCGAATCAGGTGCGAGCTACCGGGAAGCTTGGCGACGCAGCATTTCGTCGCCAGAGGATTTCTGGCTGGAGGCTGCCGCTGGCATCGAGTGGATCACGCAACCGACGAGTGCCCTCGCCGTTGACGGTACGGCGACCGGAAGCTGGTTTCCGGGGGGCACACTCAACACGAGCTACAACGCTCTCGATCGACACGTTCTCGCCGGGCGAGGCGCCCACACGGCATTGATCTACGACTCCGCAATGACCGGCACCCGCATACAGCTCAGCTACCTCGACCTGCTCGGTCGGGTCGCCAAATTCGCCGGAGCCCTGCGCGCCAATGGTGTCGGTACCGGCGACCGGGTCATCATCTATTTGCCGATGATCCCCGAAGCCGTCGTCGCCATGCTCGCCTGCGCTCGCATCGGAGCGGTGCACTCCGTTGTGTTCGGCGGTTTCGCCGCGACGGAACTCGCCGTGCGCATCGATGACGCCCGTCCCAGTGTCATCGTGACGGCATCCGGTGGTCTCGAACCCGGCCGCATCGTTGAATACCTGCCACTCGTCGAGAAGGCCATCTCCCTGAGCCAGGGCTCGGTGCACACGGTCATCGTTCGGGACCGAGAGAGTGTTCCCGGCTCGGCTGC
Source organism: Cryobacterium lyxosi (assembly GCF_004403345.1). Classification (NCBI taxonomy): domain Bacteria; kingdom Bacillati; phylum Actinomycetota; class Actinomycetes; order Micrococcales; family Microbacteriaceae; genus Cryobacterium; species Cryobacterium lyxosi. Next base: position 60,130 of record NZ_SOGT01000004.1, on the reverse strand, counting down.
AAATTACCACGACGGTTCCACGGATACCGTGTGGCTGGACTGGGCCGACGAGGAGGCCAAAGCCGCGCCGGCTGACCCGGTCGCCCTGCGGTCCGAGGATCCGCTGTACATTCTCTATACATCCGGCACGACCGGAAAGCCCAAGGGCATCATTCGCGACAACGGCGGCCACGCTGTCGCCCTGAACTGGTCGATGCGCAATGTGTACAACGTGGGCTACGGCGACGTGTATTGGACCGCTTCCGATGTCGGCTGGGTGGTCGGCCACTCCTACATCGTCTATGCACCCCTTCTGGCCGGCGCTACCACGGTGATTTACGAGGGCAAGCCCATCGGCACCCCCGATGCCGGGGCTTTCTGGCGTGTCGTCGACGAGTACAAAGTGAAGGTGCTGTTCACCGCTCCAACGGCCATTCGAGCCATCCGTCGCGTCGACCCTGACCTGCTCGAACTGAAGAACCACGACGTGTCCAGCCTGACCAGCCTGTTCCTGGCCGGGGAACGCCTCGACCCCGAAACCTTCCACTGGGCCAACGATGGGTTGCACTGCCCGGTCGTCGACCACTGGTGGCAGACCGAGACAGGGTGGCCAATCTGCGCCAACCTGCTCGGCATCGAAGAGTTGCCGACCAAACCGGGCTCGGCCACGGTTCCGGTGCCCGGGTACGACATCGCCATCCTCGATTCCCAGGGCCGACCGATCGAGAAGATCGGCAAGGACGGCAACATCGCCATTCGACTTCCGCTGCCACCCGGCACACTTCTCGGGGTCTGGGGCAGCGAGGACCGTTTCACGAGTTCTTACCTGACCGCTTTTCCCGGCTACTACGCCACCGGTGACTCCGGACATTTCGATACCGACGGCTACCTGTTCGTGATGGGTCGCACCGACGACGTGATCAACGTTGCCGGGCACCGGCTCTCGACCGGTTCCCTCGAAGAGGTCCTCACGCTGCACCCTGCCGTCGCCGAGTGCGCCGTACTCGGCGTGCACGACCCGCTCAAGGGTCAGCGTGCCGCTGGTTTCGTCACCCTCAAAGCGGGCAGTATTGTCGATCACGACGTACTTGCCGCAGAACTCGTCGCCCTCGTTCGGGAAAACGTCGGCCCGGTCGCAGCTTTTCGCGACGTCACCATCCTCGACCGGCTGCCCAAAACGCGGTCGGGCAAGATTCTTCGTAAGACCATTCGGCAAATCGTCGATGGAGAAGAATATTCCATCCCTCCCACCATCGAAGACCCCACCGTTCTCGACGATCTGAAACGGGCGCTGTCGGCATCCGTTTCCTAACCCGGTCACGAGCATTCCGCCCCCACCGGGAGCCCACACTCTTTTCCACACGCGCATTTTCCATCCCCGCATTTTCCATCTTTGAGGCAAGGAGGCCCCATGAGTGAAGCAGTGAAAAACGCCCCACCGAAGTCCACAATCGATTACGAGGCGTACGAGAAGACGCCTCAGTTCCTGCATATGAAGAAGACCCGCAACCGATTCGTCGTGCCGCTCTCGATCTTCTTCCTGGTCTGGTACATCGCCTACGTTCTCGCCGCGGCGTATTTGCACGATTTCATGGCGACGCCGGTCTTTGGCAGCATCAACATCGGTCTGCTCCTCGGCCTCGGCCAGTTCGTCACCACCTTCGTCATCACGATGAGCTATGTGACCTTCGCCAACCGCAAGATCGATCCCCTGACCGAAGAACTTCGCGGCGAACTTGAGCGGATGGAACAGCGATGAACGCTTTGCAGATCTTGGCCGAAACCGTCAAACCGGTCGAAAACAATCCGGTACTGAACATCTCGATCTTCCTCGCCTTCGTGGCGGTGACGCTGATCATCGTGATCCGTTCGGGACGCAACAACAAGACCGCCGCAGATTATTACGCGGGTGGCCGCTCCTTCACCGGGCCGCAGAATGGTTTCGCCATCGCCGGAGACTACCTCTCAGCAGCGTCGTTCCTCGGCATCGTCGGCGCGATCGCCGTCACCGGCTACGACGGTTTCATGTATTCCATCGGATTCCTCGTGGCCTGGCTTGTCGCCCTCTTGCTCGTCGCCGAACTCATGCGCAACACGGCCAAGTTCACCATGGCCGACGTGCTCTCCTTCCGGTTGAAGCAGGGCCCCGTGCGCATGGCAGCAGCAACGACCACCCTGGCGGTCTGCTTCTTCTACCTGCTCGCCCAGATGGCCGGTGCCGGCGGACTCGTCTCACTGCTTCTCGGCATCAATGACAAGCTCGGCCAGTCCATCGTGGTGACCGTCGTGGGCGGCCTGATGATCGTCTACGTGCTCGTGGGCGGCATGAAGGGCACCACCTGGGTGCAGATCGTCAAGGCATTCCTGCTCATCATCGGTGCGTTCGCCATGACCATCTGGGTACTCGCGATCAACGGCTTCAGCCTGTCGAACCTGCTTGACAGCGCGGTTGCCGTCTCCGCCGCCGGCGCAGACATCCTGGCCCCGGGCCTGAAGTACGGCGCAAACCCGCTCGACTTCATCTCCCTCGCCCTCGCCCTGGTTCTCGGAACCGCCGGCCTGCCGCACGTGCTGATGCGTTTCTACACGGTTCCTACCGCCAAGGAAGCTCGGCGCTCGGTGGTCTGGGCCATCTGGCTCATCGGCGCGTTCTACATCTTCACCCTGGTGCTCGGCTTCGGTGCCGCGTCGCTCGTCGGTGCGGAAACAATCGAAGCCGCACCGGGCGGCGTGAACTCGGCAGCCCCCCTGCTCGCTCTCGCTCTCGGCGGACCGCTGCTGCTCGGCTTCATCTCGGCCATTGCATTTGCGACGATCCTGGCCGTCGTGGCCGGCATCACGATCACGGCAGCAACGAGCTTCGCACACGACATCTATGGCTCCGTCATCAAGAAGGGCAAGGGAAACCCTGACGACGAGGTCAAGGTCGCCCGTCGTACCGTCGTTGTCATCGGAATTCTGGCCATCGCCGGCGGTATCGGCGTGCAGGGGCAGAACATCGCCTTCCTGGTCGCCCTGGCCTTCGCCGTCGCGGCGAGCGCCAACCTGCCGACCATTCTCTACTCCCTGTTCTGGCGTCGGTTCACGACCCGTGGCGCGGTCTGGAGCATGTATGGCGGATTGTCCTCGGCCGTTCTGCTGATCATCTTCTCGCCGGTGTTCTCGGGCACGCCCACCTCCATGTTCGGCGAAGGTGTCGACTTCGCGTTCTTCCCGCTGAGCAACCCGGGCATCGTCTCGATCCCACTCGGATTCTTCCTGGGCTGGCTCGGATCGGTCACCAGCACCACGAAGGAGAGCCCGAAGCTCGCCGCCGAAATGGCCGTGCGCTCACTCACCGGTCACGGCGCCGAAAAGGCCGTCGAGCACTAACCCCCGCCCCTCACCCGCAACGACGAACGGGCTGGCCAGGATCTCACGATCCCGTCCAGCCCGTTTTTTAGCAACGCTGCGGGCTGCCTGCTACTCCCGAACTTTTAGAGGACCACGGGCGATGCGGGTCGTGGCAGCCTGGGCGACCGGCTTGATCACGATCAGGTCGAGGTTCACGTGCGCGGGCCGCTCAACACTTGCAACGATGGTCTCGGCGATGTCCTCGGCCGAGAGCGGGTCGGGCACGTTATCGTAAGCTGCGACAGCTTTGTCGGCGTCACCGTCAAAGCGAACCAGACCGAACTCATCCGTTTTGACCATGCCCGGCGCGATCTCGATCACCCGGATCGGCTCACCGGAGAGTTCGAGGCGCAGCACCTCGGTCATGGCGTGCGCGGCGAACTTGGCCGCGTTGTAGCCGCCACCGCCGAGGTAGGCGACATGGCCCGCAATCGATGTGACGGTCACAATATCGGCTGATCCGGCCCCGGAGTCGATGCCGGAGCGCAGTAGCGGCAGGATGGCCGTGGTGACCCGCTTGACGGCGAGCACGTTGATCTCGTACATCCAGGCCCAGTCTTCGATGCTGCCGGCCTCGACCGAGTCGAGACCCTTGGCGCCGCCGGCATTGTTGACGAGCGCGTGCACCGGGCCGCTGGCGGCGAGGTAGTCACGCAAGGCGTCGACATCCGCCTGCACTGTGAGGTCGGCGGTGAAGACATCCGCCCCCGTTTCAGCTTGCAGCGTTCTGAGGCGGTCGGCACGCCGCGCGACCCCCACCACGTTCCAGCCATGCTCCCGGAACAGGCGTGCCGTTGCCGCTCCAATTCCTGAACTTGCCCCGGTCACAACCACTCGTCGAGTACTCATTTGTCCATTGTGGCGGGAGAATGGTGTCAATGAGCGCACTGGACACCACCACTTCACCGCAGAAGCGTCGCGTACCCCTCTGGGACAACGCGCGCTGGGTCGCCGTGACCCTCGTGCTGATCGGCCACGCGATTCTCAAACTCATCGGCGAATCGGATGTCGCGTACACGCTGTATCTATTTATTTACGCCTTCCACGTACCCGTTTTCGTAGCTGTGAGCGGCTACTTCACCAAGTCGGAACCACCAGACGCGCGGCAGCTGCACCGGCTGCTCACCGACATCATTTTTCCGTACGTCATCTTCGAAACAATCTGGACGGTGCTGCGCTGGATCCTCGGCGGCAAGTTCGTTCTGGACTATTCCACCGCGAGCTGGACACTGTGGTTTCTGCTCGCCCTGTTGCTCTGGCGCATAGCCCTGCCCTACCTCGTGCTTTTGCGCTACCCCCTCATCATCAGCATTATCATCTCGATCGGGGCCGGCTACCTGCCCAATATCGACGGCACGTTCACCCTGTCCCGCGCCCTCGGGCTGCTGCCATTCTTCGTCTTCGGCTGGAAAATGCGCCAGTGGCAGCTGACCGATACCTGGCTCGAACTGCGTGATGGCCTGATCTGGCGTTGGCGGGCCGGGGCGATCGGGCTGTTCGCCCTGCTGTACCTGCTGATCGGGCTCAACATCGAGACCCTGCGCACCCTGCAGGTGCGCCGATTCCTGCTCTACGACGAGGCGTACGCGATATTCGGGTATTCCGAGTTCTGGGCCGGCGGCATCCGTTTGGCCGTCATGCTGCTCGCCTGTGCGCTCATCGTGGCGTTCCTCATGCTGATTCCGCGCCGCACGACCTGGGTGACCAACCTCGGCACGGCCACGATGTACATCTACCTGCTGCACACCTTCGTGCTGTACCCGCTGCGCGAAACGGGTGTGCTCGACGGGCCGCAGCCCGCGTGGGTATTGCCGGGCATGATCGTGCTGAGCGTGGCTACCTCCTTCCTGCTGTCGACGCCCCTCGTTCGACGACTGGCTCGGCCCTTCGTCGAACCGAAAGCCCGGTGGCTGTTTGGCACGACCAGAGCGACGCCGCCCGGAACGATCGCGCTGCCACACCGCGAGCGCACCTAACCGCCGCGACAACGTGACGTTGTGTTTCGCCCACTCTTGCACGGCCATTCGCGGCTTCATATGCTCGGGGCGAAGCCGGACATTCCGCGCTGAGTAATCCGGAGGCTACTGTGACCGACAATTCTTCATCGTGGAAGTTTGAGACCAAGCAGGTCCACTCCGGTGCCCGGCCCGACCCGGTCACGAACGCGCGCGCTACCCCGATCTATCAGACGACCTCGTATGTCTTCAACAGCGCCGAGCACGCGCAGAACCTGTTCGCGCTGGCTGAGTTCGGCAACATCTACACCCGCATCCAAAACCCCACCCAGGCCGTCGTCGAAGAGCGCGTGGCCGCGCTCGAGGGCGGAACCGCGGCGCTGCTGCTGTCCAGCGGCCAATCGGCATCCACCTTCGCGGTATTGAACATTGCCCAGGCCGGTGATCACATCGTGTCGTCGAGTTCGATCTACGGCGGAACCTACAACCTGTTCAAGTACACCCTGGCCAAGCTGGGCATCGAAACCACATTCGTCGAAGACCAGGATGACGCGAATGAGTGGGAGCGTGCAGTGCGCCCCAACACGAAGCTGTTCTTCGCCGAGACGATCGGCAACCCGCGCATCAACGTGCTCGATATCTCGCTCGTCGCCGATATCGCGCACGCGGCCGGCATTCCGCTGATCGTCGACAACACGATTGCCACGCCCTATCTGATTCGTCCGTTTGAGTACGGCGCCGACATCATCGTGCACTCGGCAACGAAGTTTCTTGGCGGCCACGGCGCCATTATCGGAGGCGTACTCGTTGACGGCGGCACGTTCGAGTGGTCGAAAAACGTCGAAAAGTTTCCGGGACTGACCGAACCCGACCCGTCCTACCACGGCGCGAGCTACACCACCGCGGTCGGCGACGGCATTGCTTACATCATCAAGGCCCGCGTACAGCTGCTACGCGACCTCGGAAGCGCAATAGCCCCGGCCAGCGCCTGGCAGCTCATTCAGGGCATCGAAACACTCAGCCTGCGCATTGAACGCCATGTGCAAAACGCCCAGGACATCGCCGAATGGCTCGACCACCACGATGACATTGCCTCGGTGAACTACGCCGGACTGCCGTCGAGCCCCTGGTATGCCAACGCCAACAAGTACGCGCCACTCGGCGTCGGAGCTGTGCTCTCGTTCGAGTTGAAGGGCGGAGTCTCGGCCGGCCGCGCCCTCGTCGACAACCTGACTCTGTTCAGCCACCTCGCCAACATCGGGGATGTACGTTCCCTGGTCATTCACCCGGCGTCGACCACGCACTCCCAGCTGACCCCTGAGCAGCAGCTCACGGCCGGAGTCACGCCCGGCCTGGTACGGCTCTCCGTGGGCATTGAGAACGTCGCCGATCTGAAAGCCGACCTCGAGGCCGGCCTGGCTGCAGCCCGCGACGTCGTCAAGCGCGACCGCAGCAACGCCTGACGATCGCTCTTCGCCCGGGCGTACGACGTAACATGCGCCCGGGCTGCTCATCCGACCGCCAGAATAGACATGTATGGAATGGCAATCGTCAGCAGACACGGTCCCGTCGAGCTTCATCACCGAAGCCCAGGCGCGCTCGGTCCTTGGCAAGCCTCCGGCGACCGGCGCCTGGCGCGACGGCGACCCGGTCGGCCACCGACAGTTCCTCAACCTCGGGCCACTCACCTTCGAGGCCGGCGGCAGCCTGCCGATGGCCCGCCTCGCCTATGAAACCTGGGGCACGTTGAGCCCGACCGGCAACAACGCCGTGCTCGTGCTCCATGCCCTCACCGGTGATAGCCACGTAGCTGGCTCGCCCGGCCCCGGGCAAGAGACCGGCGGATGGTGGGACGGCATCGTCGGCCCCGGCCTCGCCATCGACACCGATTCATGGTTCGTCGTGGCGCCGAATATGCTCGGCGGCTGCCAGGGCAGCACCGGACCGGCGTCGCTTGCGCCCGACGGTCTGGAGTGGGGTATCCGTTTTCCCTATCTGACCATTCGCGATCAGGTCAGTGCGCAGCGAGTGTTCAGTGACCTGCTCGGCATCGACCGCTGGGCGGCCGTCATCGGCGGTTCGATGGGTGGCATGCACGCCCTCGAATGGGCGATCGAGACCCCAGACCGGGTTGAACGCCTGATCATCTTGGCCGCGCCACCGATCACGACCGCCGACCAGATCGCGCTCAATTCGGTGCAGATCGAGGCCATCCGTACCGACCCGGCGTTTCGTGCCGGCGACTATTACGACGAAGCAGACGGCGACGGGCCGACGCGCGGTTTGGCCCTGGCTCGCAGAATGGCCCTGCTCAACTACCGAAGCCCGGCCGAGCTGAACGCCCGTTTCGACCGTGGCTGGCAGAGCGGCATCAGTCCGCTCGGCGCCAACGGCCGTTTCGCCGTGGAGTCATACCTCGACTTTCATGGCAACAAATTCACTCGACGTTTCGACGCCAACAGCTACATCGTGTTGGTTGAAGCCATGAACTCCCACGATGTCGGTCGCGGACGCGGCGGCGTCGCGGCCGCCCTCGGTCGGATCAAAGCCCACTCGGTCGTCGTCGGAATCGATAGCGACCGTCTCTTTCCCGTCGATGGCCAGCGCACGATCGCCGCGCACCTGACAAACAATATCGATGGACCCACCGCGATGGTCCTGAAATCAAGCTACGGCCACGATGGCTTCCTCATCGAGAACGAGGCAATCGGAGCCCAGATCAAGCGGGTGTTGCCCTAAGTCGTACCCGCATGTGCGTCGCCCGCTATGGTGCTGATAGAACACCTTCATCTGCAACCGGACAGGCACCTATGCAACGCATCATCAAGGAGCGCGACCGTCTCCTGCGAAGAGGGGTGCAGGCAGGCGGGCTCGTTGGCTCGGCAACAACGCTGGCGTGCGTGCTGGTGCCGGGCGGTCTGGAGGCCGACGCGCGCCTCGGGTCTGCCGTGCTGGTGCTGCTGATGGCCACTGGCCAATACCTGCTCGGAAGCACCGGCGCGCTACGCTGGGCCGTTCTGATCCTGCTCAGCGGAGAAGCGATCATTCTCCTCGTGGGTTTCACCAGCCATCCCGGCGTTCCGCCGAACTTGATCGAGGAGAGTGTCATCGGCATAGTTTCCACCGCGCCGATGTGCGCGGTCGCCGCCGTGCTCCTGACCAGCCCCCGCCGGCTGATGCTGCTCGCGGCATCTTTCACGGTCACGGTCACCAGCGTCGCTGTTGTGACGGTCGATGCTCCCGACCGAACGGTGTTGCTGGCCCTGACCGTGGCCATGTGGCTGTCGTTCACCCTCGCCTCCTGGTGGATCGCGCAGAGCGTGCCCCGGGTGATGCATCGCATCGCCGCGATCGGCCGCGCCCACCGGGCCGAGCGGCATGCGAGCGAGCTGGAGGCTCAGCGCCGCCAGGATGCCCGCCTGTTGCACGACACGGTGCTCGCCACGCTGACCCTACTCGCCCACTCCGGTGTCGGCGTGAGCCCGAACGCACTGCAAAAACAAGCCGGTGATGACGCTCGGCTGCTGCGCCAGCTACGCCTCGGCGGGCTACCGACGCCGCGTCGTTCCGGGGTCTACAGCCTGGAATCGGCGACGGTGCTCACTCTCGGCGACACCCTGGACGCCGTGCGCCAACGCTTTGAACGCCTCGGCCTCGCCGTCAACTGGCACGGCAGCGGCCAGATACAGCTGCACAGTAACGTTTTGGATTCCTTTCTCCTGGCTCTCTCGGAATGCCTCGAAAACGTGCGCCGTCACTCCGGTGTCGACCACGCAGACGTGACGATAACGGATGACGACAGCACCGTTCGCGTGATGGTCACCGATACCGGGGTCGGTTTCGACCTCGGCCGAGTGGGTTCTGAGCGCCTCGGCGTCGCCGAATCGGTCATCGCCCGGCTGCGGGATATCGGAGGCAATGCCCGCCTGTTCTCGTCGCCCGGGGCCGGAACCACGGTCGTACTGGAGGTTCCGAAGTGAATCACTTTAACGACACCGCACCCATTGCAACCCACCCGCGGGCACGTGGTGTCGGTTTGCGTATGCTCGGCGGGTCCTCTGAACGCAGCTGGCCACCGGCCTCCGCGGGCCGGCGCACCCGAGCTGACCTGTTGCCCTTGCGTTTTCCACGCACGATTCTGCGCGGTGACGGCCGCATCAGCGTCTTTCGGTCGGACCGGAACGGTTTGGGTGCCCGTCATCTGGGTATCGGTATGAGCGTCAGCGGGGCGTTCATCGGTGTATTCCTGCTCGCACGGTTGATCATCGACTGGGACCCAGCGCGGGTCCCCGTGCTGAGTATTCTGGCCTGGGTCATTCTGCTGGCCACCGCGGTGGCCGTGAATATCGTGGCGTGCAAACTGGGGTGCCGGCTGCCGCTCTGGCTGTTCCTAGTATCCCTGGGAGTCTGTGTGATCGTGGTGACGCTCGATCTGGCCGGATCCTGGGGGGTGAGTGGCGCGGGAGACTTCCCTACAGCGGCGCCCGCCGTCGGTGCTTTCCTCCTGTCGATCGTGACGCTGCGAGAGACCGGCGATATCACCATGGCCGCGGTGGCCCTCGGTCTGGTCATAAGCGCGGCGACGCTGTTCAAAACGCGCACGGACCTGCTCACCCTCGGCCCCGACATTCTCTCCATCGCCCTCGCCGTCGCGCCACCGCTGGTCGGTGCGAGCATCGTGCAGGCCTTTCGGCGCATGGTGCAGCGCGAACTCGATCTCGTGCTGGTGCAGAGCACGGTCTCCCAGCCGCGATTCGCGGTCGGGATGCTCGCCTCCGAGCAGTTGGCGCGGCTCGATCTCGATGCCGAGACCCTGCTCGACGATGTAGCCCAGGGCCGCACCGCACTGCCACTCGCGCCGTCGGCGGCGGCAACGGCCGCTTCCCTGGCCACCCAGCTTCGATTACACCTGATCGAGGGGCGCACCGAAACGTGGCTGCACCATGCCATCACCGAGAGTGAATTTCTCGGCCCGGTTGCCGCACTCAGCGATCCGGCCGGCCTGGCCGGGCTGCTCTCCCCGCCGCAACGCGATGGGCTGCTGTTGACAATTTGGCTCCTCATGGGGGACACAGCGCGGTCCGGGGCATCCATCTCGCTGCGCCTCGGACCAATTGCCCCCACATATGGGGCGCTCCTGCACCGAAAGGTACGTTTTTCGATCGAATTGACCACAACGGGGGTATCCAGGCGGCGTGTCGATCCCGAAACCTGGCAGGCAATTCGTGCGGTTGGCCCGCATGTGGACTCAAATCGGGCCGGAAGTCTGTGGGTAGACATCGAGTGCAGCGTGGACAATCCCGCGGATGCCTAATGTTGGGTATTTTGACGATAGTGTGCAGGAAGTAGGAGGCAGAAAATGACGACGACAGACCGTCCCATCCGATTGGCCCTGGTGGATGACCACAGGATGCTGCTCGGCGCACTCACCGAGTGGATCCGAAGCGCAGCTGACGACATCGAGATGGTGGCGGCGGTGACCACCTGGCCCGAGCTGCTGACTCACCCCGAGTTTCCGGTGGATGTCGTCCTGCTCGACCTCGACCTCAAGGACAACATTCCGGTTTCCCTGAAGATTTCCACGCTTAGGACGACCGGGGTGAAAACGGTGCTCATGAGCACCTATTCCGAGCCAGCCCTCGTGCGCGAAGCCCTCGCCGCTGGCGCTCTGGGCTACCTCGTCAAGAGCGAGGAAGCGAGCATGATCGTCGACGCCATTCGCGCGGCCTACAACGGCAAGTCGTACATCTCGGCCGAGCTCGACTACGCGCTCAACTCAACCGACAACGTCGAAGGGCCCCGCCTCAGCGCGCAGGAACGCCGCGTCATGGCGCTCTACGGGGCCGGCGAGCCGGTGAAGGCCGTCGCCTATCAGCTCGGCATCTCCGAGGAGACCGCCAAGAGCTACCTCAAGCGCATTCGCGAGAAGTATCGCCTGGCCGGTTACGACGTGGGCACGAAGGTCGCGCTGCGCAAGCGCGCCATCCACGACGGCATCCTGCTGCAGACGGACTAAACGCGCAGCATCCGCTTCACCACTGACCGGCCAACATTTCGATACTGGCCGGTCAAATGCGTTAACGCTGCCGGACGACGGGGATCAGCTGGGTTCCGTACGGCACGTGGTGGCCACGATGACGACGGCTGCGGTCGATGCTGAAGGTGACCACGGTCAGCAGCACGCCGAGCGCGCTGAGCCCAACACCGATCCACACCGGGGCGAGATAACCGAGCCCCGCAGCAATGGCCACACCGCCGAGGGCCGCGCCGAGGGCGTTGCCGACGTTGAGCGAGGAGTGATTGAGCGCCGCTGCGAGCGACTGGCTTTCGTGCGCCACATCCATCAGCCGGGCCTGAATGGTCGGCGACAAAGCGGATGCCGCAGCGCCGACCAGGAACATCCCCACCAGCAGCCCGGCCAGGAACTGCGCCGACAGGCCCAGGGTGATGAGCGCAAGGATGAGCACGCCGAACGCGATGTACATTGTGCGGCGCACGCTCCAGTCGGCCAGGGCTCCCCCGGCGAAGTTGCCCGCTGTCATGCCGAGACCGACGACCACCAGGATGAGTGGCACTGCTGCTGCGGCCAACCCGGTGATCTCGATAACGAGGGGGGCCACATAGGTGTACACGGCGAACAGGCCGCCGAAGCCGATCGCGCCGATTGACAGGGTGATCCAGACCTGCAATTTGCCAAACGCCCGCAGCTCGGCGCGCATGGTGGCTTTCGGGTTGCCGGCCTGGAACGGCACGAAAACGGCGACGGCCACGAAGGTCAGCGCGAAAATAGCGGCGACGACAAGGTAAGCGACGCGCCATCCGCTCATCTGACCGATCCAGGTGATCGTGGGCACCCCGATGACGTTGGAGATGGTCAGGCCGCCGAGCACGATCGCGATGCCGCGGGCTCGCTTACCCGGACCCATCAGGTGGGCGGCAACGAGCGAGGCGATGCCGAAGTACGCGCCGTGCGGCAGCCCGGCCACGAAACGAGCGGCCAGCACCGTCTCAAAGGTGGGCAGCAGTGCCGACGCGATGGTGCCGAGGGTGAACGCGGTCAGCAGGCCAAGCAACAATTGTTTGCGCGGCCAGCGGGCTGCAGCCGCGGCGATCGTCGGAGCGCCGACGACGACACCGAGGGCGTAGGCCGAGATGAGCCAGCCCGCTTGCGCGTTGGCGGCATCCGGTGCGCTGGCATAGAGTCCCGGCAGCAGGTCGGAGGCGAGGTTTGGCAGCAGACCCATGGCCACGAATTCGGTCGCACCGATACCGAATCCACCCAGGGCGAGCGCTAACAGGGCAAAACGAACTCGGGTCGACGACAGCTGCGTCGACCCGTCAGGAGTGAGGGGCATGCAACAAGCCTAAGCCCCGGCTCGCCCGCACGCCAGATTCAGTCGACCAGGGCGGTCTCGAGGCGCTCAAGCTTGCCGGTGAGCTCACCGGTGTGCCCTGGGCGGATATCGGCCTTCAATACCAGGGACACGCGCGGCCCGAACGCGCCCACCGCCTCGGTCGCGGCCTTGATGACGGCAAAGACCTCGTCCCAGTCGCCCTCGATCGTGGTGAACATCGAATCGGTGTGATTGGGCAGGCCGGAATCTCGCACGATGCGCACGGCAGCAGCGACCGCGTCGTGCACCGATCCCTGCGAGTCGGCGGCGACGGACGGTGCAACGGAAAATGCGACGAGCATAGTGGCTCCCTAGAGGTGGTGGTTGGTGAAATGTTGGTTTCGATCAGCGGATACGGGTTCGCCCCGCGCTGGTGTGAGTCGATACAGCGCCAACAGGGCCCAGCCGAGCAGCACGAACTCGAGCAGGTTGCGCACGGTCAGCACGAGCACCATGACCGGATTGGCCCTGAGCACCCCGTCATACAAATAGGGGTACACGAGCTGGGTGAGCGCGGCGAGCGTCAGACCGAGCAGCGCCGGGATTCGCCAGGTTCGCCCGTTCACCGCGATTCCCAGAATGATCGGTGCGGCCAGCCAACTGATGAACTGCGGCGAACCGACCTTGTTGACCGCGATCAGGGTCGCCGTCAACGCGAGCGTCAGCGGCGGTAGTACCGCGAAAGTGCCAGCTCCCCGGCGCTGGGCGCGTATGCCGAGCAGCAACACTGCGAGGGCGGCTAGGGCCAACAGCGGGGTCATCAGAGCGCTCACTGTGGTGGTGCCAGCGCCGGCGACCTGAAACGTGAGAATCTCGTGGTCGTAATAGATGAAACTACCCGGCACGCCCAGTGCAGTCTGCCAGAGCCAGGGCACTGCGACGGGCGATTCAATCTGGATCCCCCGGCCCGCCTGTTCGGCCACGAAGCTCAGCACGTGAATGCCGCTGCCGCGGCTCAGGCTGAGCGCCCCAGCCACGGCGACGACCGCAGCGGTCACGACTGCGGCAACGCCGACCATGCGCCACCGCCGTTTCGACGCCACGAACAGGGCGGCGAGCGCGGCGACCGGCCAGATCTTGATCCAGGTCGCGATCGTGAGCAGTGCCGTGCCCCAGAATGGGCGCCGGCGCAGCCACAGCAGGGCGACGATGCACAGCGGCACCGTGATCGCGTCAATTCGGGCGAGCGCGATGGGGCCGAGCAGCACCAGAAAGGCCAGCCACCACCAGGCCACCGCGCGGTGCGAGCGAACGAGTACGACAAAGGCCCCCGCGTTCAACGCGGTCACGACCGCGAACCAGGTGGCAAGGTAGACCGTGCCACCGAAGGCGAAAGCGCTGACAATCGGCACGAGGGCGAGAACCGGGTAGACGAAATTCTCCGTGATCCCGACGATGCGGCCAGCAAACGCATTCTCGGCCCAGCCGCGGTAGACCACCTCGACGTCGCCGAGCGAATACCCCGGCCCGAACATGGCCAGGACGATCAACAGTATGTGCACGCTCACGAAGGCCGCCCACAGCACGGCGAGCGGGTGTGGCAGCACCGGCCACGTCCGGGCAGTGCTGCGGGTCTCGTCGTGAATTCGCACGCTTTACCTTTGCACAACCGACCGCGTCGTGTCCTGTTCTACCGGGCCACGCGCTGACCGGGTCGATTCAGGGGTCGAGCAGGGCGGCGACAGCCCGCGGTACGGCATCCGCTATGTCGAGGGCCGCGATCGGGCCGCCGGCTGAGGCGAGGATCGCAGCTTCGGCGTGCAGCAGGGCTGCGGTGGCGGCAAGCGGGGCGAGGGAGGCGGAATCCGTTTCGAGCTGGTCGGAATGGGTCGCCAGGAGCGCGCCGAGAATGCCGCCGAGCACGTCGCCAGACCCGGCCGTCGCCAGCCAGGCCGGCCCGATCGACACGGTCAGGCGGGCGCCAGACGGTGAGGCGATGTGGGTGACGGCGCCCTTGAGCAGCACCGTCACGTCGAACAGGTGGGCGGCCCGAATTGCCCATTCCCCCGGGTTTTCGGCAATCTGCGAGGCCGAGCCAGGCTTGGTCTCATTCGCGAGCATCGTGGCCAGTTCGCCCGCGTGCGGGGTGATCACCGTCGGTCCGATCGCCCGCGAGAGCAGGTCCAGGGCGCCAGCGTCGACGACGGTGGGCAGGCCCTCGGCGAAGGCTGCCGCCAGGGCGGCCGTGACGGTATCCGTTCGTGTAGACGCATTCATGCCGGAGCCGAGCAGCCAGGCTTGCACCCGACCGGACACGGTGACTATTTCGGGCCGACGCTGGAGTACGAGGTCTGCGGCGCGGCGCGGACCGAGGTAACGCACCATACCGAGGCCGGTGCGCACGGCCGCGTCGACGCCGAGCACCGCTGCCCCCGGGTACTCCTTGGAACCGGTGCGCACGCCGAGCACGCCGCGCGAGTATTTGTCATCACCGGCCTGGGGCCGCGAGATCCAGTCGCGGGCCTGTTCGGCCTCCCATTCGAGCCAGCCGCGCCGTTTCACCATGCCTCCACGATAGGTCGTTTTCGATCCGCGCGCGGATCCGCCTCCGACTTGTGCACGTGCGCCCGTGCGCCTGGCCGTGATGGTGGTTCAGTCGCGGCGAGTGGCGTCTTGCACTTCGCCGACGAGCTCCTCGATGATGTCCTCCAGAAAGAGAACCCCGGTGGTCTCGCCCTCGGCGGTGAACGACCGCGCAAGGTGCGCGCCCGAGCGACGCATGGTGGCGAGGGCGTCTTCGAGGTCGGTGTCTTCGAAGATTGAAATCAAGGTACGGATGCGCTTGGCGGGGATCGCTCCCGCGTAGCTGTCGGGCTCAGCCAGCGTTGCGGCACCGGTCGACGCCGACGGCACATCGAGGTCGAGCACGTCTTTCAGGTGCACGTAGCCGGTGAGGTAGTTTTCAGCATCGATGAGCACGTAGCGGGAGAAGCCGTGGCGGGTCACGGCTTTCTCGACGTCGGCCGGCGTGGCCGACTCCGGCAGGCTGACCAGCTTGCCGAGGCCGACGGCCACGTCGCGCACTTTGAGGTTGGTGAACTCGAACGCCGCGCTGAGCGCGCCGGTTCCGTCGCTGAGCACACCCTCGCGGGTGGACTGGGTAACGATCGTCGCCACTTCGTCCAGGGTGTACGCGCTCGTTGCCTCGTTCTTGGGTTGCACCCCGAACAGGCGTAATACTCCGTTGGCGCAGGCGTTGAGGGTGACGATCAGCGGCTTGAAAACGCGGGCGACGAACACCAGCGGCGGCGCGAGCAGCAGCACAGCACGGTCCGGCACCGAAAATGACAGGTTCTTGGGAACCATCTCACCGAACACGACGTGCAGGTAAGAGACCACGAGCAGCGCCACAATGAATGCGATCGTGCCGATGTAGGCGTCCGGCAAGCCGGTCAGACCCAGCGGCACCTCGAGCAGATGGTGGATCGCCGGCTCTGAGACGTTCAGAATGAGCAGTGAGCACACTGTGATCCCCAGCTGGGACGTCGCGAGCATGAGCGTCGCGTGCTCCATCGCCCACAGCGCAGTTTTAGCACTGCGCTTTCCGGCCTCGGCGAGCGGTTCGATCTGCGAGCGACGGGCCGAGATGACGGCGAATTCCGCTCCGACGAAGAACGCGTTGGCGGCGAGCAGCACGACCAACCAGGCAAGTCCGGCCCAGTCGCTCATTTGTCGCCCACATTCTTTCGATCGGACTTGGTTTCAACAACCGATATGGGTTCGGGTACGGCCTCTGGAGTGAAGCGCAGCCGGTCGATCCGGCGCCCCTCCAGCCGCTCAACGGTGAGGAAGCCGCCGCGCAACGGTACCCGGTCACCGATCACTGGCAGGCGGCCCAGCTCACTCATGACAAAACCGGCCACGGTCTCATAGGGGCCTTGCTCCGGCACGACGACGCTCGTGCGTTCCAGCAGTTCATCGGGCCGCAGCATGCCGGGAAAGGTCAGTGAGTCGGGCGAGCGCACGACGCCCGCGCGGGCCCGGTCGTGCTCGTCGGCCACCTCGCCGACCAATTCCTCGACCAGGTCTTCGAGGGTCACGACGCCGCCGGTTCCGCCGTACTCGTCGACGACAATGGCCATCTGGTAGCCGCGGGCGCGCAGCTCGCCGAGCAGGTCGTCGAGCTTCATGGTTTCGGGTACTCGCACCGGGTCGGTCTGCAGGGCCGACACCGGAACATCCGCTCGGCGCGTGCGCGGCACAGCCACCGCCTGTTTGACGTGCACGATGCCAACGACGTCGTCGACGCTCTCGTCGACGACGGGAAAACGCGAATAACCGGTGGAACGAGTGAGGTCGATGACCGCCTGCGCCGAATCGGTGCGGTGGATGCTCGCCACGCGGGGACGCGGTGTCATAACGTCGGATGCCGTATGCCCGGAGAACAGCAGCGTGCGGTGCAGCAACGTGGCGGTATCTTTTTCAAGCAGTCCGGCGCTGGCCGAACGGCGCACGAGTGAGGAGAGTTCCTCGGCTGTGCGGGCACCGGAAAGCTCTTCCTTCGGTTCGATGCCCACAGAGCGCAGCAGACCGTTGGCGCTGTTATTGAGCACCAGCACCGCCGGTTTGAAAACGGTCGTGAACACGGTCTGGAACGGAAGCACCAGGCGTGCGGTCTGAATGGGCAGGGCCAGCGCGAAGTTCTTCGGAACCAGCTCACCGATGACCATCGACACGAGGGTCGCCGTCAAAATGGCGATCGTGGCGCCGAACACCGGCACCAGGTCGACGGGCAGGCCGATCGAGGTGAGCGGGCCGCGCAGCAGTGACGATAGGGCCGGTTCAATCGTGTAGCCGGTGAGCAGGGTGGTCAAGGTGATACCCAGCTGTGCGCTCGACAGGTGCGTCGAGGTGATTTTCAGAGCGGAGATGGTCAGGGCGAGGCGGGTCTCCCCGCGATCGCGGCGCGCTTCGAGGTCGGCGCGGTCGAGATTCACCAGGGCGAACTCACTGGCAACGAAAAGGCCCGTTCCGACGGTGAGGATGAGACCGACCCCGAGCATGACCAGCTCAGACAAGGAGTTCACCACCAGCGACTACGGGCGAGGGTTTGTGGGACGAGGGTTCAGCAGTGGGAGGGTCATCCATTATTCCTACGAGTATACCGGAGCACCTGCCCGCGCGCCCGGCAGCCAGCGGATACTGTACCCGCGAGATACCGCCAGCACTACCAGGACACCGGCAGCGCCTTACCCTCCTCATAGCCGGCGGCCGATTGAATACCTACGAGCGCTTTCTCGTGAAAGTCCGCGACATTGGTGGCTCCGGCATAGGTGAACGAGGAGCGCACCCCCGAGGTGATCATGTCGAGCAGGTCTTCGATCGACGGGCGCAGCGGATCGAGGTAGATTTTCGAGCTCGAGATTCCCTCGGCGAACAGGGTCTTGCGGGCGAGGTCGTAGGCGTCGAGGCGCTCGAAGCGCGCCTGAACCGCCTTGGTCGACGCCATGCCCCAGCTTTCCTTGTAGACCGCGCCGCTGGCATCCACATTCAACGTGCCGGGCGCTTCGGTGGTTCCAGCGAACCAGGAACCGATCATGACGGATGCTGCGCCAGCGGCCAGCGCCAGGGCCACGTCGCGCGGATAGCGCACCCCGCCGTCTGCCCAGACGTGAGCGCCGAGCTCACGCGCGGCCGTGGCCGTTTCGAGCACGGCCGAGAACTGGGGCCGGCCGACGGCGGTCATCATGCGGGTGGTGCACATTGCCCCGGGACCCACTCCGACCTTGACGATGGTCGCGCCAGCGCCGACCAGATCACGCACGGCGTCTTTGGTCACGACGTTGCCGGCCACGATCGGCAGCCCGAGGTTCAGGTCGGCGACGATGCCGATCGCGCGCAACATGCCATCCTGGTGGCCGTGCGCGGTGTCGATCACCAGAATGTCTACGCCGGCGGCGGCGAGCGCGCGAGCCTTCGCCGCGACGTCACCGTTGATACCGATCGCTGCTGCGACCTTGAGCCGTCCGTGTGCGTCGAGCGCGGGCTGGTAGAGCGTGGAGCGCAGGGCGCTCTTGCGACTGAGGGTTCCGATCACGACGCCATGGTGCAGTACCGGAGCGAAGTCGATGTCGGCCTCGGTCATCAGGTCGAAAGCGCGGCGCGGCCCGTCGACGTCATCGGCGTCGATCGCGGTCAGTTCACCGTGCAGCAGGTCACCCAGGCGAGCGTCGGGCAGGGCTGTCGCCAGCCGGCTGGCGACGATGCAGCCGAGGTAGTCACCATCAGCGGAGTGGATCACTATTCCCTGTCCGGGAACGGCCGGAACCTGCCGACGGGCGAGCTCGACGGTGTCGTCGGGGGCGAACACGAACGGCGTGTCGAAACGAACCGACTGGTCTTTCACCCAGCGGATGGCCGCATCCAGGTCTTGTAGGTGCATGTCCTGCGGCAGTACCCCGAGCCCGCCACGTCGGGCGAGCGAGGCCGCCAGACGAGGCCCGGTGACCGAGTTCATATTCGCCGACACGATGGGTATCGTGGCGCCGGTGCCGTCACTCGGCGCCAGCGAGACATCTAAACGGCTGGTGACGGTCGATTGGCCGGGCACCAGGAACACGTCGGAGTAGGTCAGATCGTGACTGGGTGTCGTTCCATAGAACTGCATACCAAGAACGCTAGCCGCTCAGAGGGGTGTTTATAGCGGGACGGGATGGGATTAGGCTAGACGGGCAGACTGACCTGGCGGTCAAGATCGTCAGCGACAGGCTCAATGAAAGCGCAGATTGACCCGGCGATTGAACCCGCCGAGGGCATCCAACTTCAAAGCAGAGAGTGGGCGATCCCACGGTGTCAGGCCAGGTAACCGGTGGAGCTTCCGATGAGACAACGTCGGGCGAATTCGGAGCAAATGAGTGGCTCGTTGACGAATTGTACGAACGCTACTTGATCGACAAGAAGTTAGTGGATGAATCGTGGTGGCCGGTGCTCGAGAGCTACCAACAGACCGCGAACACCCCGGCAACCGCCGCTCCGGTACCGCAGGCCACCGCTCCGGCAGCTCCGGCAGCCCCGGCAGCTCCGGCGACAGCCGTAACGGCACCAGCAGTAACGGCACCAGCAGCTCCGGTCGCGGCCGCCGCGCCGGTCGCGCAGACCGCTCCTGGAGCCGCAGCTCCGGCTCCGGTGACCGAGAACCAGCCCACGGCGCGCACCACCTCGAGTGCACCCAAACCGGCCCCCGTTCCCGCTGACGCCCCCGTGACGAGCCCGCAGGCCATCATCGTCGATGCCTCCGCGCCGGTCAAACAAGATCAGGTCTCGCCGCTGCGCGGCATGGCGAAGTCACTTGCGACCAACATGGTCACCAGCCTGACCGTGCCGACGGCCACCAGCGTGCGTACCATTCCGGCCAAGCTGCTCATCGACAACCGCATCGTCATGAACAACCACATGAAGCGGGCTCGTGGTGGCAAGGTCTCCTTCACCCACCTGATCGGTTGGGCTCTCATCCGCGCGCTCAAGATGTTCCCCAGCCAGAACGTCTACTACGACGAGGTCGACGGCAAGCCTTCGGTCGTTGCCCCCGCCCACGTCGGCATGGGGCTGGCTATCGATATGCCCAAGCCCGACGGCACCCGCGCCCTGCTCGTCCCGGCGATCAAGCGTGCCGACACGATGACCTTCGGAGAGTACCTCGCCGCCTACGAAGACCTGGTCACGCGTGCACGTAAGAACAAGCTCACCGCCGATGACTTCGCCGGAGCGACCCTGTCCCTGACCAACCCGGGCGGCATCGGCACGGTTCACTCGGTGCCCCGCCTCATGAAGGGTCAGGGCTGCATCATCGGCGCCGGCGCCCTCGACTACCCGGCCGAATTCCAGGGTTCGAGCGTCAAGACCCTCACCGGCCTGGCCATCTCCAAGACCATCACCCTCACCAGCACCTACGACCACCGGGTTATCCAGGGCGCCGGTTCGGGCGAGTTCCTCAAGATCGTGCACGAGCTTCTGATCGGCCAACACAACTTCTACGAAGAGATCTTCTCGGCGCTGCGCATTCCGTACGACCCGATCCACTGGGCACCGGACATTAGCGTCGACCTCACGAGCGCCGTCGACAAGACCGCACGCGTGCAGGAACTGATCAATTCGTTCCGCGTGCGCGGCCACCTGATGGCCGACATCGACCCGCTCGAGTACTCGCAGCGCAGTCACCCCGACCTCGATATCGCCACCCACGGGCTTACCTTCTGGGATCTCGACCGTTCCTTCGTGACCGGCGGTTTCGGTTCGCAGCGCCAAATGCTGTTGCGCGACATTTTGGGAGTGCTGCGCGACTCGTACTGCCGCACCACCGGCATCGAGTACATGCACATTCAAGACCCAGCCCAACGCAAGTGGGTGCAGGAAAAAATAGAGAAGTCGTACGTCAAGCCCACGCACCACGAGCAGATGCGAATTCTCGCCAAGCTCAACGAGGCCGAGGCTTTCGAAACGTTCCTGCAGACCAAGTACGTCGGTCAGAAACGCTTCAGCCTCGAGGGCGGCGAGTGCACCATTCCGCTGCTCGACACTATTCTGCAGGGCGCTGCAGAGCAGGGCCTTGACGAGGTCGCGATCGGCATGGCCCACCGTGGTCGCCTGAACGTGCTCACCAACATTGCCGGCAAGACCTATGGCGAGATCTTCCGCGAGTTCGAGGGAACGCAAGACCCGCGCACCGTGCACGGTTCCGGGGACGTGAAGTATCACCTCGGCACCATGGGCTTGTTCCGCGGTGAAGACGGCGCCGAGATTCCGGTCTCGCTGGCCGCAAACCCGTCGCACCTCGAGGCCGGCGACGGCGTGCTCGAGGGCATCGTACGCGCCAAGCAGGACCGCAAGCCGATCGGCACCTTCTCCACCCTGCCCATCCTCATTCACGGTGACGCCGCGATGGCCGGCCAGGGCGTTGTGCTCGAAACCCTGCAGATGTCCCAGCTGCGCGGCTACCGCACCGGCGGCACCGTGCACATCGTGGTCAACAACCAGCTCGGTTTCACGACCCTGCCGCAGGATGCCCGCACCAGCGTCTACGCCACCGACGTCGCCAAGACCATTCAGGCGCCTATCTTCCACGTCAACGGGGACGATCCCGAGGCAGTGGTGCGTGCCGGCGAACTCGCGTTCGCTTACCGCCAGGAGTTCAAGAAAGATGTCGTCGTCGACCTCATCTGCTACCGCCGTCGTGGACACAACGAGGGCGACGACCCCTCGATGACCCAGCCGCTGATGTACAACCTGGTCGAGGCCAAGCGCAGCGTGCGCAAGCTCTACACCGAGGCGCTCGTCGGCCGTGGCGATATCACCGTGGAGGAATACGAAGCAGCCCACCGCGACTTCCAGGACCGCCTCGAACGTGCATTCCTGGAAACGCACGCCGCGCAGACCGCGTCGATTCCGATCATCACCCCGGAGATGGCCGCCACCGCGAAGGCCGAAGCTGAGGCACAGGAACGCGAGGACGCCGCTGGCGAGCCAGAGACGACCGGCGTTCCCGAGAGCGTCATCCAGCTCATCGGTGACGCGTTCAACAACAAGCCGGTCGGTTTCACGGTGCACAATAAGCTGCAGCAGCTGTTACAGAAGCGTCTCGACATGAGCCGCAACGGCAACATCGACTGGAGCTTCGGCGAGTTGCTCGCGCTGGGTTCGCTGCTGGTCGAGGGCACCCCGGTGCGTTTCGCCGGGCAGGATAGCCGCCGCGGCACGTTCGTGCAGCGTCACGCCGTTCTGCACGACCGGGTGAACGGCCAGGAATGGCTGCCGCTGGCCAACCTGAAGGACAACCAAGCGCGGTTCTGGATCTACGACTCCCTGCTGAGCGAATACGCCGCCATGGGCTTCGAGTACGGCTACTCGGTGGAACGCGCCGACGCTCTTGTACTCTGGGAAGCCCAATTCGGTGACTTCGCCAATGGAGCGCAGACCATCATCGATCAGTTCGTCTCCTCGGCCGAGCAGAAGTGGGGGCAGCGGTCATCCGTTGTGTTGCTGCTGCCGCACGGCTACGAGGGCCAGGGGCCTGACCACTCGTCGGCTCGTATCGAACGGTTCCTGCAGCTGTGTGCCGAGGAGAACATGACCGTGGCGCGCCCGTCGACGCCCGCGTCATACTTTCACCTGCTGCGTCGCCAGGCGTACATGCGTCCGCGTCGCCCGTTGATCGTGTTCACGCCCAAGTCGATGCTGCGGCTGCGCGGCGCGACGAGCGCCGTGGCCGAGCTGACCAGCGGCAAGTTCGAGACGGTCATCGATGACGCCCGTATCGCCGACAAGAGCGCCGTCAAGCGCGTCTTGTTCATGGCCGGGAAGATCTACTACGACCTGCTGAACGAGCTCGAGAAGAACCCGAACCCGGCGATCGCCCTCGTGCGCGTTGAGCAGTACTACCCGCTGCCCGCTGTGGAGCTGAAGAACGTAGCCGCCCAGTACCCGAACGCCGAGCTGGCCTGGGTGCAGGACGAACCAGAGAACCAGGGTGCCTGGCCGTTCTTCTACCTGGAGACCAGCAAGCTCGGTCCGCGCGCCATGCTGTTGTTCTCCCGTCCGGCGTCGGCGTCGCCAGCGGCTGGATCGGCCAAGCGCCACGCAATCGAGCAGGCCAAACTGCAGCGCGACGCTTTGACCCTCTAACAGTCAGAGCGAGGCTCTCACAATGGGGGTGGCGAGAGTCACCCCCATTGTTGTGTCCGTGGCGGCTGGATGTGTAGGCCGGCGGGGCTGTGCCAGCTGGCACGGCGGCGTCGTTTCGTCCCCGCCGTGATGCCGATGCCGTGGTGCCGATACCGACGTGTTGCCAGAGTGCGCCGACGGTTCTAGGCTCAGGGCAACTCGAGGAGAGACCATGCCCGTTCGCACTGTGAACCAGCTCGGGGAGCCGTGCTGGATTGACCTGATGACAAGCGACCCGGCCCGGTCGATCGAGTTCTACACCAAACTGCTCGGCTGGCGAGCCGTCGACACCGGGGCGGGAAGCGGCCGCTACACGATGTTCTTCCACGGCGACGCCGCCATCGCTGGTCTCACTGCCCAGGAGCGCGGAAACCGTGACTTCTGGACCACCTATCTCGCGATCGATAGCGTCGACGAAACCGTGCGCGCCGCGAGGGCCGCGGGAGCTACCGTGCTCGTGCATCCGCAGACTGTCGGGGACCAGGGGCGGCTGGCCGTGCTGACCGACCCGGCGGGAGCGGCCGTCGGCGTGTGGCAGGCCGCCGGCCATCGAGGGTTCCACGTCGACAACGAGATCGGGACGCCGGTCTGGCACGAGCTGATCACCCGTGATTTTAACGCAACGATCGCCTTCTACGAGGAGGTGTTCGGCTGGACGCCGATTCCGTTGAGCGACACCGCGGATTTTCGCTACAGCACCTTCGGCCACGACGAATCCATGACCGGCGGGGTGTACGACGCCGATGCCATGCTGCCAGCCGGGGTACCGGCATACTGGCAGGTATACCTGGGCGTCGCCGACGTGTGGGCTTCCGCGAAGAAAGTGAGTGAACTCGGTGGCACAGTGCTACGAGAACCGTGGGATTCCGACTTCGGAACCTTCGCTCAGGTAGCGGATGCGGCGGGCGCCGCGTTCCTGCTCGGGCAGGTCGAAGCGTCCCCGCGACCCTCCGACTAGTGCGAGGCTTGCAGGGAGCGCAGCTTGAGCAAAACCTGGTCGCGCAGGTCTTCGGGCGCGGTCTCCTTGCAGGCACGCTGCATGACCTCGGTCAAGGTGCGACCAACAAGATGTTCGCTGCTGCAGTCGGGGCAATTAGCGAGATGCTCCCGAATGTCGGCCGCATCATTCTTGCGAAGTTCGTTGTGCAGGTATTCTTCGAGTTCGGCCTTGGCCTTCTCGCAACCACAGTCGGTCATTTTTCTGTGCTCCTGGATGTTTTCTGGTCCTGGCCCATGCCCAGCCCGCGTTCAGCCGCGTAGCCGGCCAACAGCTCGCGCAGGAGTCGCCGGCCACGGTGCAGGCGACTCATTACGGTGCCGATGGGGGTCTTCATGATTTCGGCGATCTCCTGGTAGGAGAACCCTTCGACGTCGGCGAAGTACACGGCGAGTCTGAAGTCTTCGGGAATTGACTGCAGGGCGTTTTTGACGGCGCTGTCCGGCAGGTGGTCGATGGCCTCGGCCTCGGCCGAACGCCCCGACATCGCGGTGGTTGATTCGGCGCCGCCGAGCTGCCAGTCTTCCAACTCATCAATTGTGCCCTGGTACGGCTCGCGTTGCTTCTTGCGGTACGCATTGATGAAGGTGTTGGTGAGAATGCGGTACAGCCACGCTTTGAGGTTGGTGCCCTGCTCGTACTGTGCGAAGGCGGCGAAGGCCTTCACGAAGGTTTCCTGCACGAGATCCTGCGCATCCGACGGATTGCGTGTCATGCGCATGGCCGCCGCGTACAGCTGGTCGAGAAAAGGCAACGCCTGTTCCTCGAACAAGCCGCGGGTCTGCTCGCGCAGTTCCGCCTTGGTCGGGGAAAGTATCGTGAGATCTGTGTCGCTGCTCGAAAGGTCTCCCGAGTTCGCGGGCGTGTCTGAAGTCATTACCCCTGATTCTAAGCTGTTACCCACAGTCAGGGCTCGCTCCAGCAGCATTGACACCGTTATGCATCTCCCTCAGATTGTTATCACCGACTATTCTGATAACCGATGCTGATCTCGAAATATTCCAAGCCGGAGTTCGATCCGTACGGCGATAATTCACCGACCGTGGAAAATGCCTGGTGGCCGGCGCCGAACACAGACGCGCCCCTGCAGGCTGTGCTGGCCCTGCCAGGCTCGAAATCGTTGACCAACAGGGAGCTCGTCGCATCCGCTTTGGCCAGCGAACCGTCCCTGCTCCGGTCGCCGCTGCACTCCCGCGACAGCGATCTCATGGTCGCCGCGCTGCGCCAGCTGGGCACCACGATCGAGGCGGTGGCCGGCACGGGTGCGTTCGGCTCCGACCTGCTGGTGACCCCACCCGAGGAATTGCTCGGTTCCACCACGATCGACTGCGGCCTGGCCGGAACCGTTATGCGGTTTCTGCCGCCGCTGGCCGCCCTCGCCCTCGGTCCGACGACGTTCGACGGCGATGTCGGTGCCCGCCGCCGCCCCATGGGTCCGATCATCGGCGCGCTGCGCGACCTCGGCGGCGATATCAACGACGATGGCAAGCGCGCCTTGCCCTTCACCGTTCACGGACGCGGAGTGGTGGCTGGCGGCGCCACGACCATCGACGCGGGCACATCCAGCCAGTTCGTCTCCGGCCTGCTGCTGGCCGGCGCACGTTTCGAGCACGGGCTGCACCTCACGCACTCCGGCGAACGACTGCCCAGCCTGCCGCACATCGAGATGACCATCGAGGTGTTGCGCGCTCGCGGAGTCATCGTGGCCACGCCGAACGTCGGCGAATGGATCATCGAACCCGGTCTTCTCTCGGGTCGTACGGTCGATATCGAACCCGATCTTTCCAACGCCGCACCGTTCCTCTGCGCCGCGCTCGTGGCCGGGGGCAGCGTCAGCATCACCGGCTGGCCGCAGACGACCACTCAGGTGGGCGCCGACCTCGAGCAGCTCCTGCCGCTGTTCGGCGCGACCGTCACCCACGTAGGCGACCGCCTCACCGTGACCGGCGGCGAGCGCATTCTCGGTGTCGACCTGGACCTTTCAACCGGCGGCGAGCTCGCCTGCACTCTCGTCGCCCTCGCTGCCCTCGCCGAGACGCCGAGCACGATCACTGGAATCGGGCACATTCGCAACCACGAGACCGACCGCCTCGCTGCGCTGGCCACCGAGATCAACCGGCTCGGAGGCCAGGTCACGGAGCTGCCCGACGGCCTGCAGATCGAGCCGGCCCCCCTGCACGGCGGCCAGTGGCTCAGTTACGACGACCACCGGATGGCCACGGCCGGAGCGCTGATCGGCCTCGCCGTACCCGGCGTTGACGTGGAGAACATCGGCACGACCGCGAAAACCCTCCCCCAGTTTCCGCAGCTCTGGCATGCGATGATCACCGAAGCGGCGCTGTAGATGGCGGTGGCGGGCGATGCGACTGTGCCGGGCGATGGCGAGGATCGCGATCGGCTCAGCGCTCATGTGGTCGCCGACGCACCGTCCACGGACTACGCCCATTACGCCGACCTCGCCGGTGATCCTGGCGATACCTGGTGGGCTTCTGCCGACGATGACGAGCCTGAGTTTGATGAGTCGAACGTGCACGTGCGTCCCGGCCGCAAGGGCAGTAAACCCCGCTCCAAAACCCGACCGAGCCATGAGGACGCCCTGACCGGCCGCATCCTCTCGGTCGACCGCGGCCGTTATACGGTCATGCTCGATGAAAACCTGCCGACCGAGCGACGTATCACAACCGCCAGGGCCAGTGAACTGCGCAAAAAGGCCGTCGTCAACGGCGACCGGGTCGACATCGTCGGCGACACGACCGGGGCGGAGGGCAGCCTGGCCCGTATCGTGCGCATCGTCCCGCGCGACACGCTGCTGCGGCGAAGCGCCGACGACACGGATGCCGTTGAGCGCGTGATCGTGGCCAATGCCGACCAGATGCTGATCGTGGTCGCTGCGGCCAACCCGGAGCCACGCATCCGCTTGGTGGATCGCTACCTGGTCGCGGCCTACGACGCCGGCGTGAAGCCCATCCTGTGCATCACCAAGACCGACCTCGCCGACCCCGCCGTATTCTTGGCCAATTTCGCCGGCCTCGACCTGCCTGTGTTTCAGAGCGGCGAGGGCGGCATGCCGATCGAAGCGATCTCGGCGGCACTGGTCGGTCACGACACCGTCTTCGTCGGGCACTCCGGAGTTGGCAAGTCCACGCTGGTGAACGCGCTCGTGCCGGGCACCAACCGGGCCATCGGCGTCGTCAACACCGTCACCGGGCGTGGCCGCCACACTTCGTCGTCGACCGTGTCGCTGCGCCTTCAAACGGATGCCGGCCGCGGCTGGGTCATCGACACTCCCGGTGTGCGGTCCTTTGGCCTCGGGCACATCAACACCGACAACATTCTCAAGGCCTTCACCGATCTCGCGACGATCGCCGAACGCTGCCCGCGCGGCTGCACGCACTTACCCGACTCGCCGGACTGCGCCATCATCGAGGCCGTCGAGGCCGATGAACTCGGCGTGACCGGCCGGGTGCGCCTGGACTCCCTGCAGCGCCTTCTCGCCACCTTCGCGCCCACGCGCTGAGCCCGTGTCCCCTGACGCAGTTACGATGGAGGGATGACGGATTCAGCGCGCCTTGCAGTCGGCGATACAGCCCCCCAGTTCACCCTGACCGATCAGGATGGGGCATCCGTTTCACTGGCCGACTTTTCGGGCAGCAAAGTCGTCGTGTATTTTTACCCGGCCGCGATGAGCCCCGGCTGCACGACCCAGGCCTGCGACTTTCGCGACAACCTCGGGTCGCTCAAATCGGCCGGCTACCAGGTACTCGGACTGTCGAAAGATGCTCCGGCCACGCTCAAGAAGTTTCAAGAGCACGACGCCGTGAACTTTCCCTTGCTCAGCGACACCGACCTCGCCGTGCACCGCGCCTACGGCGCTTACGGCGAGAAGAATCTGTACGGCAAGATCGTGACCGGTGTGCTGCGGTCGACGATCGTGCTCGATGAGGCCGGAATCATCACCCACGCCCTTTACAACGTCAAGGCCACGGGCCACGTCGCAAGCCTGCGTAAGAAGCTCGGTATCGACGCCTAGGTTCGCACTTGATCGGGTCTTCACGCCCCGCACAGCGCCGTTTAGTCGGCTTCGGGCTCGGGTTCGTGGCTGGTCGCAGCTACGACACGCGGAGTGAACACCAAAACGAGCACGATGATAGACGGCAGCAGCAGCGCCCAGCCGACGTCAGGCCGAGCGTAGATTCCCTGAAAACAACCGATCGCGATCATGACCTGCACGAGCTGCCACGTGATGGCACCGCCACGAATCCACGGACGTCGACGAAGAGCGCCGACGGTGATCGCACTGACCCACACGGCAGCGACCACGATAAGGGCTAACAGGGCGAGCGCGGCTCCCACCGAGGTCGGGGTGGCAATGAGCAGTTCGAGCACCCACCAGGCGCTGAAGAACCACAGGGCGAGCGCTTCCAGGGCGAGGAATGCGATCAACACCCCCAACAGGGGGGCACGACGAAGAGCCCGGAGGTCGATCCAGGCTGGGCGCCCTGCACCAGAGCCGCTGTTCACAGCGAAAAACCATACAAAACTATTGATTTGATACCTCTATTATGGGACGATATTCAAGGTCTGGTTGACGCTCACAGGGACGTGAGCTATTTCAACGCGGTTAACGCGCAGATCCCACATTCCTGCAACCGGCCATCACCCCCGCAACTCTGGCCAATCGGCCGTGCACCCATGTAACAAAAGGAGCATCCCTATGGACTGGCGCGATAAAGCTGCCTGCCTTACCGCCGACCCGGAACTTTTTTTTCCGGTCGGCAACACTGGACCCGCTGTGGACCAGATCGAGAAGGCAAAGTCGGTGTGCGCACGATGCAACGTCACCGAGGTGTGCCTCCAGTACGCACTGGAAACCGGCCAGGACTCGGGAGTCTGGGGCGGTCTGAGCGAAGACGAACGCCGCGCGCTCAAGCGTCGCGCAGCACGCGCCCGCCGAGCTTCCTAGCGAGTTAGCACGACCACAGAACGCGAGCCTGCGGCCATCCGGTATTCCCGGAAGCCGTTGGCTCGTTTTTTTGTGCCCGCCAGCGGACCTCGCGACCGCGCGAAACCTCACCCGCTCGAGGGCCCACCGTATGGCCGCGGGCCAAGTCTATAAACTCGGCCCGCGCATCGGGCCCGGGCCCCGTCCAAAAGGAGACGGGGGCTAGCCTTCCTTCATGAAACGCAGGGGGATCTCGATCGTCACCTCGGTGCCGCTGCCCATCATGGTGTGCCAGTCGATGGTGCCGCCGAGTTCACCCTGAATAAGCGTGCGTACAATCTGCGTCCCGAGGCCAGAGCCCACCTTGCCTTCTGGCAGACCGACACCGGTGTCGCGCACCATGACGGTGAGTGTCTCATCGCTGCGCTGCGCCTCGATCGACACTTCACCCTCACGCCCGGCGAGGCCGTGCTCGACCGCGTTGGTAACCAGCTCCGTCAGCACGAGCGCGAGCGGCGTCGCATAAGCGCTCGGCAAGGTACCGAAGCTGCCGGAGGATTTCGGGTGCACGGTCGTGTTGTGAGCGGATGCCACCTCTACCGTCAACAGCAACACCCGTTCGAAGACAGCGTCGAAGTCGACGATCTGGCTGAGTCCCTCCGACAGGGTGTCGTGCACAACAGCGATGGCGGCAACGCGCCGCATCGCCTGGGTCAGTGCCTCGCGCGCCCGGTCGGACTGGGTGCGCCTTGCCTGGATGCGCAGCAGGGACGCCACGGTCTGCAGATTGTTCTTGACCCGATGGTGGATCTCCCGGATCGTCGCATCCTTGGTGATCAGCTCACGTTCCTGGTGGCGCAACTCGCTGACGTCACGGGACAAGATGATCGCACCAACGCGTTCTCCGCGGTTGCGAATGGGAATCGCGCGTAGCGACACCGTCACCCCGCGCGCCTCGATATCGGTGCGCCACGGCGCCCGCCCGGTGACGATCAGGGGCAGGGACTCGTCGACGACAGCAGTGCCGGTGAGCAGGCTCGTGGTGACCTCGGCGAGGGACTCCCCCTCGAGTTCTTCGGCGAAACCCATACGGTTGAATGCGGAAAGCGCATTCGGGCTGGCAAAGGTGGTCAAGCCGTCGACGTCAAGGCGCAGCAGGCCGTCCGAAGCGCGCGGCGCGCCGCGGCGCGGTCCGGTTGGGGCCCCAAGATCGGGAAAGTCGCCGGAGGCGATCATGGCAAAGAGGTCGTTCGCGCAGTCGTTGAAGGTCAACTCCTGACGACTCGGCGTGCGCGCCTCACTCAGGTTGGTGTGACGGGTGAGCACCGCCACCGGGACAGCTGTCACCTCGGATCCGCTCGTGCTCAGTCGGCGCAATACCGGAATGGCCCGCACGCGGGTGGGAGTCTCCTCGAACCAGGCAGGGGCATCGCGGTCGACGATCTTCGCAGCCTCGAAGGCTTCAGTGACCTGGTTGCGCCACTCCGCTTTGATGTGCTGGCCGACGAAGTCCCGATAGAACAGGGTGGCCGCGCTTGATGGGCGTGCGTGCGCTACCGCGACGAAACTGTCGGAGGTCGTCGGAACCCACACGACGATATCCGCGAACGCGAGGTCAGCCAGCAGCTGGCCGTCCGCGACCAGCATGTGCAGCCAGTCCACGTCTTCCGCGCTGCTGCGGCCCTGGGCAAGTACGAGATCACTGAGCGTCGACACTCTCCATAGCCTAGGTGTATCTGTGGGTTCACCTCGCCGTACCTCACATGACCGGGGCTGCCTTTCGTCCGCGCCACGTGACGCGCCGCGGCTTGCGCTTCGATTCCGTGGCAGGAAGAACGATCAGGTCCTCCAGAACAAAACGACGGATGCTCACGCGCGCCGCAGATTTCGGGCTCGCGTCCCGCAGGGTGCGGCCCGTCAATACCGCGGCGTCCAGGGCGCCTTGGTCGTGCGGCACCAGAATCGATGATTCGATGCCGCCGAAACGCAACAGCATTGCCGTGACCTGCGCCCGCGGATTCATCCCGACAGCACTCGCCCGCACCTGGTTCATCACGACGCTGACCGTACTGGTGCCGATCACCTCGGTGAGATCGCTCCAGGCGCGAAGAAACCGGGCCATCCCCACCGGGTCTGCCAGCCCACAGGCGACAACGTGATCGGCCACGCGCAGGGCAGTGACGGTGGCGGCGTTCCGCCTTGGCGCCAACACGTCACTGCTCAGTTCTTCATCGCTCTCCAGACTGAATCCGGTATCGACCACCACGTAGTCGACCCAGTGGCGTAACGCGTCAATGGTGCGAGTGACCCGTTCGGTCGACAGTTCCGGCCAGCGCGACGGCCTGCCGAGGCCGGTGAGCACCCAGAAAGCGCCCTTGGGCGAGTTGTAGCGTTGCGCGATACGTTCAAGCTCCGATTGGTTGAGACTGTCGCTGCCGGCCAGCCGACAGGCGGCAGCGAAACCCGGTGCTTCGTCGAGCATGCCCAGGCTCGGGGCGATCGAGGCGCTGTAGGTATCAACGTCGGCCAACACGACGGTGTGACCGGCTGCCGCGATTTCCGCCGCGATGTTGATGGCGAGGGTGGTGCGCCCCGGGGCGCCACATGGACCCCAGACCGCGATCACCGACCCGGTATTGAGCGCGCCGCCGGTGAAATGCCGTTCCCCCACCCGCAACGGAACGACAACGCCCGACACAAGCAGATCTTCGATCTCCGACCAGTCGCAGGGTATCGCGACCGTTTCGTACAGGCCGAGTGTGCCCGCGTGCCGCCGCTCCTGTTCGGTCGCGGTCAGGGCGACGACCCGGATGCCGCGCTCGTCGCACGCGGCGATCAGCTGCCCCGTCAGGGACTCGCGGCGACCACTGACGACGACGACGTGCGGCTGGCCATGCGATAGCGTCTCGAGAAACTCCCGGGCGGTATCAACGCGCGTGACGACGCTGTGCCCGCAATCCACGATCTCGGCCAGCATCCGCTGCTCGGTCGCTCGATCCAGCACGAGCGCGAGCCTGGCCATCAGGGCACCACCGGGGTGTTCACGGGCACGATCGCGACGGCATCACCGTTCATGATCGCTTCCAGCACCACGCCCACACTGGCCTTCGGTACGAGCATCTCGACGGATTGACCGTTGTCGGCCGCGATGATGCCGGTCGGTTCGACGATACGAACGATAACGGCCTGCCCCACGAGAATCGTCGGCGGAGCGTACTCGCTGGGCCCGGTAGCCCGCGCCGACCAGATATCGACGACGGAGCCCGCCACGATGGACGCGGCCAGCCTTCCGGGGATATCGACGACGACACTGGTCACGTCGCTCCCCGACGCTTGTCCGACCGCGGAGCGTGCCACGAGTTCGCCGGCCAGGATGGTCTGGGTGACGAGCAGACCGCGTTTCAGGTCGGCCGCCGGCATAAGATACAGGTCGGCCGTGCCGCCGAGCTGCACCCGGCTCTCCACGAGGTCGGCCGATCTGAGCTGATCGCCGACGGTCAGTGTGTGCCGTGCGGTGTAGACCGCCGTGGTGCGATCACTGCCGGCGACGATCGCGCCGACGCCCGCGATCGACGCAGCGACCAGCACCAGACCGATGACAAATCGGGGATCGACCCAGAACCGGCGGCGCGTACGTATGGAACCGGTTGTTTTCATCCGTTACCTCGCTTGTCTGTAGCGCTTCTGATGATGCGTTGGGCCTTATCGTGCCCGACTGCGGAAAATCGTGGAAAAGTCATCCACAATTACCCCAGCCGGATGACGTGAATTTGCCAGAACGGCACGAGACGGTAGTGCAGGACTTCCGGCGCGCGGCGCAGCGTTCCGAGCGGATGCACCGCCAGATCGAGGTGGTCACGCGCGACCCGGTCGATGGTGCCGGCCAGGACACCACCGCGGGTCGCAAGCTCCACGCTGCGCCGTCGCCGGCACAGATCGCGAAGCACAAAGGGGAAAGCGACACGTTCGATCAGCTTTCCGGTAGATTCTGACTCGACCGCGAGCGAGGCCAGATACTGCTCGTCATTGAGCACGACACCGGCGATGGCCGAGAGCGGAATCACACACTGAACCCGACCGTTTCCAGCGCCCGTTAAGTCAGCCGCGAGCCAGTCTCGGCCGAGCGTCGTCGGGCGAAGCACGATCGTCTCACCGGAGACCAGCACAATGCGCAACTGCAGCGCGCCACCCAGGCCAACCGACCGCACCACGTTACTCAATCGGGTGCGCAGGGAGAGCTTGTCCAACCGCTGGCGTTCTTCCTTCAGGCGCAGGTCAGTAGCTTCGGAGTGCAACTCGCGTTCGAGCTGCCCTTCGAGGTCATCAAACAAATCATCCCAGCGCACACGTCGAAAGTAGCCGACGCGAGACGATCTCGCTCACGTTGTGCACAGGCTCTTTAAGCGCTAGACAACGCGGTGATCAAGCTGGTTGAGTGTGGCGCTACAAGAGTTGCACGTTCGATATCAGGAGGAACGATGACGTCATCTGGTTCCGGTGCTTCCAGCGCACAGGTTCACCCGTCGGAGGCTCACAACGATGCGCGCAGAGTCAGCCCGAAGCCGATTGGACAGGCACACCGGCCCGAACCGGAGCAGGTGCTGCGCGCCCTCGCCCTGCGGGCTGTCGAAGTCATCGCCGGAGCCAGAGACCTCGAGCAACTCGCGCGATGGGTTACCGACGACGTCTACGCCCATCTGCGCGTGCGCGTGTCGATCGCCGCTCGCGCCAGAGCCATCACGGGAGTCGTCGCTGAACGGCCAAGGCTGTGGATCGACCATGTCACGACCTGGCCGACCGACACCGGCGGTTTCAATGCAGTGATCTTGGTGTACGACAAACGCCGAGCGCACGTCGTTTCGGTACAGTTGGAAGGCTTGGATCAGCGCTGGCGTGCCACCGTTCTCGTTGTCCTGTGATGCGCGGGGCATTTCCGCCAGCAGACGGATGCCCCGCTCACGAACCGTGCGACAACGCTCGCCCACGAATGGGCGTGCGTTGCCGGCCCAATCGTCGGCACAATCGTCGGCGTGCGTCGGGGCTAGATCGTCTTCTTGCCCTGGGCGCGGCGCTCGGCCCGGTTCACCGGTGCGGCACCCTCGGTTTTCTGCCCAAACGCTCCACGCTGGGGCGGGCTGGCTGCTTCTTCCGCCTCGTCATCGCTCGCCGCGATCGTCGCCGTGCGCCTGGCCCGATCAGTGGCAGCCTGCTGAATCTGGCCGCGCTGATTGCGCACCTCGACTCCGCCGGAATCGCTCGGCGCAGTGTAACTGAGCTTCTCGTCTGATGAGTCAGCTGGGCTGAGCCCCTTTCCCGCAATGGCCGGCCCGTTGACGGCACCAGCACCGGCAGTCACCTCAACGTCGAGGTTGAACAGGAACCCAACGGTCTCCTCGCGAATCTGGCCCATCATCTGCTGAAACATGGCGAAACCCTCGCGCTGGTATTCGACCAGCGGGTCGCGCTGCGCCATCGCACGCAGCCCGATGCCATCTTTCAGGTAGTCCATCTCATAGAGGTGGTCGCGCCAGCGGCGGTCGATCACCGAGAGCACCACACGACGTTCCAGTTCGCGCATCGCGGGGGCACCGAGGGAATCTTCACGACGTGAGTAGGCGAGCTTGGCGTCGGAGAGAATCTCCCGGCGCATGAAATCGCGATTGATTCGGCCCTTGTCGCCGGCCTCAGAAACGACCTCGTCGATGGTCAGTCCCACCGGGTAGAGGGTCTTCAATTCGGTCCACATCGCGTCGAAGTCCCAGTCGTCGCCGTTGCCGTCGCTGGCATGCACGTCGAGCACCTCGTCTATGACGTTGGTGAGGAAAGTCTGGGTGCGTTCATGCAGGTCGTCACCTTCGAGGATGTGTCGACGGTCACCGTAAATGGCTTCACGTTGGCGGTTGAGAACGTCGTCGTACTTGAGCACGTTCTTACGAATCTCGGCGTTACGACCCTCGACCTGTGACTGTGCGCTGCGGATGGCGCGGCTGACCACCTTGGATTCGATCGCCATGTCGTCTGGCACGCCCGAGCGGCCCATCAGAGCTTCGGCTGCGCCGGCGTTGAACAGGCGCATGAGGTCGTCGGTGAGCGAGAGGTAGAACCGGCTCTCGCCCGGGTCTCCCTGGCGTCCGCTGCGTCCGCGCAGCTGGTTGTCGATGCGGCGTGATTCGTGCCGTTCGGTACCGAGCACGTAGAGGCCGCCGGCAGCGATGACTTTCTCGGCCTCTTCACTGACGTCGGCCTTGACAGCGGTGAATACGTCGTCCCAGGCGAGTTCGTACTCGTCAGGTGTTTCTACCGGGCTGAGGCCCTTCGCGTTCATCTCGGCAACAGCGAGGAACTCGGCGTTCCCGCCGAGCATCACGTCGGTACCGCGGCCGGCCATGTTGGTGGCGACGGTCACCGAGCCGAGTCGACCGGCCTGCGCGACGATCGCGGCTTCACGGGCGTGGTTCTTCGCGTTGAGGACCTCGTGTCGCACACCCATTTTGGCGAGCAGGCGGGACAGGTACTCGCTCTTCTCGACGCTGGTCGTGCCGACCAGAACCGGCTGGCCGGCTTCGTGGCGCAGGGCGATGTCTTCAACGACCTGACGAAACTTGGACTCTTCGTTCTTGTAGATCAGGTCGGACTGGTCGATGCGCTGCATCGGCTTGTTGGTGGGAATGGCCACGACGCCGAGCTTGTAGGTACTCATGAACTCAGCAGCTTCGGTCTCGGCCGTACCGGTCATGCCGGAGATCTTCGAGTACAGGCGGAAGTAGTTCTGCAGGGTAACGGTGGCCAGGGTCTGGTTCTCGGCTTTGACGGCGACACCCTCCTTGGCCTCGATCGCCTGGTGGATGCCCTCGTTGTAGCGGCGTCCCATGAGAATACGGCCAGTGTGCTCATCGACGATGAGCACCTCCCCGTTCATGACGACGTAGTCCTTGTCCTTCTTGAACAAAGAATTCGCCTTGATGGCGTTGTTCAAAAAAGAGATCAGCGGCGTGTTGGCTGATTCGTAGAGGTTGTCGATGCCGAGGTAATCCTCGACCTTTTCGATGCCGGGCTCGAGCACGCCGATGGTGCGCTTCTTCTCGTCGACCTCGAAGTCTTCGTCGGCGATGAGACGCTTGGCCAGGCTGGCGAACTCGTTGAACCAGCGGTTAGCTTCGCCCGACGCCGGCCCCGAGATGATCAGCGGGGTACGAGCCTCGTCGATGAGGATCGAGTCGACTTCGTCGACGATGGCGAAGTAGTGCCCGCGCTGCACCATATCGCTGGCCTGCCACGCCATGTTGTCGCGCAGGTAGTCGAAGCCGAACTCATTGTTGGTGCCATAGGTGATGTCGGCGGCATACATTTCGCGCCGCTGTGCCGGAGTCTGACCCGAGACGATGCATCCGGTCGTCATACCGAGGGCACGGAAGACGCGGCCCATGAGCTCGCTCTGGTAGCTTGCGAGGTAGTCGTTGACCGTGATGACATGCACACCGCGGCTGCTGATGGCGTTGAGGTAGGCAGCGGTGGTGGCGACGAGGGTCTTGCCCTCTCCGGTCTTCATCTCGGCAATGTTGCCAAGGTGAAGGGCCGCTCCACCCATCAGCTGCACGTCGAAGTGCCGCAGCCCCAGGGTGCGAGTGCTCGCCTCGCGCACTGCGGCGAACGCCTCGGGCAGCAGATCATCGAGCGATTCCCCGTTGGAGTACCGTTCCCGGAGGGTGACGGTCTCGTTTTTCAGCTCCTCGTCGGTGAGCTCGTGGAAGTCTTCTTCCAGCGCGTTGATGGCCTTCGCGTAGTTTTCCAGGCGGCGCAGAACGCGACCCTCACCAACACGAAGAACCTTTTCAAGAATTGACGCCACGAATGTACTCCACTAGTCAAACGGTGCAGGCACGCACCGTGGCAGCCCAATCGGACTGCCACAGCACAAGCCTGCGCCTCTCGTCTGGCAGATGCCAGAGCACCGACCTGGTCGGCGGCTAAGGTAATGCTAGTTGGTCAGTTGGCACGCCCGCTGGTAACGGGCACAGCCTCCTGCAGCTCGCCGACCGAGCCGTCGAGTTCGATCACTCCGTAGTCCCAGCCCTTGCGGCGGTAGACCACACTGGCTCGTTTGGTTTCGATGTCCTGGAACAGGTAGAAATCGTGGCCGACGAGTTCCATGAAGTAGAGGGCATCATCGACGGACATGGGGGCCGCCGCGAAAACCTTGCGACGGATGACGACGGGGCAGTAATCCTCCTCGGTGGAGGCCTCGGGGGCATCCGCTTGCACGATAGGAATCGCACCGGTGCGCACGCGCTCGAGCGTCTCGGGGTTGGCCGGTGTGATGTCGATGACGCTGAAGCCGACCGCGGACGCTTCGTGGAGCGAGGTGGGCCGGTGGGCGCCGCCGCGGTGTACCTTCTTGCGGTCCTTGGCGCGACGAACACGCTCGAGCAGACGACCCAGCGCCACGTCGAAAGCGGCGTACTTGTCGGATCCGTCCGCTTCGGCCCGCACCAACGGACCCTTGCCGATCAGGGTGAGTTCGACCCGGTCGTTGCCGACGGCCGCCCCGTTCTTCTCGTGGTGTCGACTGACCTTGATCTCGAGGGCGAGGGCCTTATCGGCGAGAAGAGCAATTTTCTCGGCCTTCTCCGTCGCGTAATCCCGGAAGCGATCAGTGATCCCAAGGTTGCGTCCGACGATGTTAGTTTCCATGACGACCTCCAGTTTGGCGGACCGCCCAAAACCGGGCGATCAGTGCACGCCTTTGTCTCCACCGTAGCCGTGGGAGTGGAATAAGTCACAGTATTTGTCGACGAGTTTGCTCAGAGTGCGATTACGGGGACAGTAGACGCCGTGTTTCCGCGAGTGTGGCCAGACCGACGACGGCACCGCCGGCAGCAGACACGGCGCGGCGCGCCTCGAGCAGGGTCGCTCCCGTGGTGACGATGTCGTCGACCAGGATCACCAGCATCCCATCGAGCGGACGCCTGGCGACGAGGCTGTTGCTCTTGTTCGCAGCCCGCGCCGCCCGGCCGAGGCCCACTTGGTCGAGCGCCTCCGTGCGCTGCGCGAGCGCCGGAAATGGGTGCAGGCCGGCGCGGTGCAGCAGGGCATCGACCGGGTGGTAGCCCCGAACACGCCAGGCCCGACGAGACGACGGGATGGTCACGAGCTGGATTCCGGGGCCGGCATCATAACGCGCAGCACCACGACCCCGGCGGCCAGCGGGCACGGCGGCCAGCGCGGCCACGATGGCCGCCCGCAGCGGCCCGGCGAGCGCGGCGGCGGCATCCGTTCGGCCGCCGTCTTTGTAAGCCGCGATCGCATGACGGGCAGCGCCCTCGTAGGTGAGTGCGGCCCAGATGACGGCGTCGTCGCGGACGACCGGGTGCACGGAAGGCACCAGCGCCCGCCGGCACTCGGCGCAGAGGGCGCGGTCGACGACA
This sequence comes from Cryobacterium lyxosi, assembly GCF_004403345.1. Lineage (NCBI taxonomy): Bacteria > Bacillati > Actinomycetota > Actinomycetes > Micrococcales > Microbacteriaceae > Cryobacterium > Cryobacterium lyxosi. Next base: position 21,389 of record NZ_SOGT01000004.1, on the reverse strand, counting down.
CCACAGCCACTGCACTCGGTCGGTAGCACGGTTGCCCAGGCATCCCGGCTCGCAGCGGCCAGACGCGCGCGCAGCTGTCGACTCATGGCCCCAGTGTGCCGCGAGGTAGCGGCAGGGCCGGCCCGAACGCATCAGCGGTGGATAAGCGCGCCTCGGCGCCTCCTGGGGAGAAGCGGCGGGTTGCTCAGCCGCCGAGGCCTTGCTGGGTGGCAAGCAAGGTCACGCCGCCGATTCGGGCCTGCCAGCCTGCTCCACGTTGCACCGCGAGGCTGCCGCTGTCAGTGAGGGCTCGCAGATCACGCACCGAGTTGCTGCCGACAATGAACCGGCTACTCACAGGGGATTCGAGAATGGTGCTGACGCCACCAATCTGTTGCGCGACGACGCGGGCTTCGCCGCTGGGCAGCGTGCTGAGCGAGGCGACGGTCAATTCATTGATCCAGGTTGCGTCACGGCCGACTCCGCCACCCGACGCCAGCAGTACTGGCGCACCGATCCCGGTCGGCGCCGCGCCGGTACGAATGATGGAGGCGATGACGAATCGGGTCTCAGAACCGGTGCCGAGGAGTGCGATCAGCCGAGAGCCGTCTCGGGACACTTTCAGTGCCGCGATCGACGTGGCCTCTGGCCACGGGGTAGGCAGCAGGGTTGCTTCCCCGGTGGGGCTGTAGACGACGAGAGCACTTGGATCGTCAGCTGGCACCGACCAGACGAAGCGGTCATTGTCGATCGATGGCGCGAGCAGCCCCGCGCGCGCATCGAGCAGCTCGGGTTCATCGCCGGCCCGAACGACGTAGACGCCGTCGCTGGTGAGTACGGCCGCCGATCCCTGGCCCGATGCGAGCGTCACAGCGGTCGGAGCCAGCTGGGCGATGGGCTCAGAGAGCCCATCCAGCAGGGTGACGCTCTGCCCGGTCGCGGCGAGAAAACCGAACTCGTCACCGCGCAGCACGAGCGCCCGGGCATCTACCCGCGGATCCACGAGCGGCGCCCCTGATTCCAGAGCAGTGATGGCCTGGGAGTTCTGGTCGATGGTGATTTCGACTGTCAGGCCCGTCGGCAGACTCGCCGCCAGCTGCGCCTTCATGCGCTGGAGGGTCTGCCGATCGGCGTTGAGGGCTTCGCTGTTCAGATCGACCATGGCCTGACGCCCGACAACCTGCACGGCATCGGCGGTGAGCTCGGAACCTTGCGGAAACGCCGTGGCCACGGCACCGGTCAGCCAGGCGCTCGGTCCGTTCAAGACCGCGTTGACCAGTTTCGTCGGAGCGGATGCGCCGCGCGGAAACCAGCGCAGGTCCGGCACCAAAAACCGAAATCCCGGATCATAAAAATAGACCGGCTGGGCGCTGAATACCTCATTGAAGGTGTTTTCGTCAATCACCGTGCCATCCGGAGCCGCGCTGATGCGCCACTGGCCACCGATCTGCGCAAATTCGTAGCGCAACGGTACCGGACTCGCGTCGACCTCGCGGTATTCCCCGGACTGGTCCACTTCGGCGATCGGCGTGACCGCCACGAGGGTGGTGGCCTCGTCGATGACGGTCAGGGTGCGCCCTGAACCGTTGTCGACGGTGACGCCCGAGGTGGGGTCCCAACTGGATTGAAACGCCGGAGCCAGAAACTGCCGGGCGATGTCGTAGTTGCTCTCCGGGCTTGACGACGCGTCGATGAAGCCGCGCAGAATAGCCTCCGTCGGGGCGTCCTTCTGCGGTAGCGCCGGCAGAAAAACCGGGGCCGGATTATCGTCTGGCGCAATGTCATTGCCGGCGTGTACGACACCGTCGCGTGGAATACCGGTGCAGCCACCGAGCCCAACGGCGAGACTGACGGCCACCAACAGCGCCGGAGCGACCCGCCAGAGTGAACCACGCGCTCTGCGATCAGTCATGCTGATCTCCGCCCATTCCAAGCACATGCCCGACGTCGCCCAATGCGGCCGTTGCGTCGTCGGGAGGCAATGGGATCGGGGACGATTCGAGCACAACTCCGGCCGTGCGCGGCAGGGTCAGCCGAAAACACGACCCCTCGCCCGGACTCGACCAGACCTGTAGCCAGCCGTTGTGCACGCTTGCGTCTTCACGCGAGATGGCCAGTCCGAGTCCGGTGCCCCCGATCGTGCGTTGGCGAGACGGATCAGCACGCCAAAACCGGTCGAACACGTGCGCGACATCGGCCTGGGTCATGCCGAGCCCGTAGTCCCGTACCGCGAGCGCGACCGCGTTCGCGTCGCTGTCGACTGACACCACGACGGGTTTACCCTCACCGTGTTCGATGGCGTTGCCAATGAGGTTGTGCAGAACCCTCCGGATGCGTCGCGGGTCGACGTCGGCATTGAGATACCCGCCCGGCGCTACGATCCGCAGGTCACTCCCCTTCGACTCGGCCAGTGACTTCAAGCTGTCGATGGCGTCCTCGGCGAGATAGACCAGATTCGTCGGTTCACTCTCAAGTTCCACCGACCCGGCATCGTACCGGCTGATTTCGAGCAGGTCGCTCAACAGCAACTCGAAGCGTTCCACCTGGGTGTGGAGCAACTCAGCGGTGCGGCTGGTGGCTGGCGGAAAAGTCGCCCGCTGGTCATAGAGCACATCACCGGCCAAGCGGATGGTCGTGAGCGGCGTTCGCAATTCGTGCGAGACATCCGATACAAACCGTTGTTGCACCTCGGACAGGTCGGCGAGCTTACGAATCTGGCTCTGCAAACTGTCGGCCATGCCGTTGAACGAGCGGGCAAGCGTGGCGATGACGTCTTCGCCCTTCTCGGGAATGCGCACTTCGAGGTCGCCGGAGGCAAGTTTCTGGCTCGTCTCGGCGGCCACCCGCAATGGCGTGACGACGAAGCGCACGACGATCCACGATACGGCCCCGATCAGCAGGACGAGCGCGACACCGGCCACCCCGAGCGTTTGCTGCACGAAGAGCAGCGTCGCTTCGGAATCCTGCAGACTGTAGGCGATGTACAGCTCGTATCGGCCGGCCACGGGAACCGTGATCTGCGACCCGACCACTATCCCGGGCATGGTGGTGGCCTCGTCACCGGTCAGGGTGACGGACTGCCAAAATTGATCACCGTCGTTCGCCTGCACCTCGGTGCGCAGGTCGGCTCCGATCACGCCGGTCGATTGCCCAAACGTCGACGAATCCAGCGGCGCGACGGTCGACGGATCCTGGCCAGGCACCCGCAGCACGGCGACCAGTCGACTCGACGAGGCAGCGGAGATCGAGGTGCGGGCCGAACTGAGCAGGTTCTGCACCTCGACCCGGTCGGTGGCATCGGAGGAATCGAAGAGGCTCTGCGCGGAGCTGCTCGCACGGTCTGATTCCAGCAGGACCTGGCTGAGCCGCGACTGGAACAGGTCAGTACCGATGCTGACCGACATGTACACACCCACGACCAGAATGGCCAGCCCGGACAGCGCTACGGAAATCGTCACCGTACGAAATTGCAGGGACGAGCGCCACGACGCGCGCACGAGCCGCGGCCAGTTGCGCGGCCTGCTCCAATAGGTCAGCTGAGGCACGGTTTCGGAAACCGTTTCTCTGGGCGTCGCCGGGAGGACATCTCTGGTCTGCGATTTCTAGCTGATCGTACCGGCGCGATAGCCGACGCCGCGCACCGTCATGACGATCTTGGGATTATCGGGATCGTGCTCAACCTTGGATCGCAGCCGCTGCACGTGCACGTTCACGAGCCGGGTGTCCGCCTTGTAGTGGTAACCCCAGACCTGCTCCAGCAACATTTCGCGGGTGAAGACCTGCTGGGGTTTGGAGGCGAGGGCTAGCAGCAGGTCGAACTCGAGCGGTGTGAGGTTGATCGCCGCCGTTCCGCGGGTGACTTCGTGGCCGACTGCGTTCACCACGAGGTCACCAATGTGCAGGGCCAGTGCGCCGTCGACAGCGGGCGGGCGCAAGCGTGTGCGAATGCGGGCGACGAGCTCCTTGGGGTTGAACGGCTTGACCATGTAGTCGTCGGCGCCGGACTCGAGCCCCTTGACCACATCGGTGGTGTCAGACCGGGCGGTGAGCATGATGATCGGCACCCCTGATTCTGCGCGGATCAGCCGGCACACTTCGATGCCGTCGAGGCCGGGCAGCATGAGGTCGAGCAAGACCAGGTCAGGCTTCTCGGTACGAAACGCTTCGAAGGCGAGCGATCCATCGGCACAAAAGCCCGGCGTGAAGCCCTCGCCTTGCAAAACGATGCCGATCATCTCGGACAGGGCGGTATCATCATCGATAACCAAAATACGTGCAGTCATGGGTCTCTTTCCAGAACGTCAGCTCCGTGTGTTCTGATGTCGTTCGCTCAGCAGATTGCCCGATGAGTAGGGCAAAGTCTCGCATAAGAGTAGCTGAGTGCGCTGACAGAGTGCTCGCGAGCGCATTTCTCGATCGACCTGTGCCAGCATTGAAGGGTGACCGACCCCTGGCTAGCCCCCGACGCCCCCGTTCCACCGCGGTATGGGGAGTTGGCGACACCGTCCTCGCCCTATCAGAGCGCGCCGCACTCGAATAGACCCTTTCCAGGCAGCAACCCAGGCCAGGCCTGGTCGCCTCCGCCCAAGCCGGGACTGATTCCACTGCGGCCGATCGGATTCGGTACGCTGCTCGGCGCGTCTTTCCGGGTCCTGCGCCGCAATCCCAAGGCCACCTTCGGTAGTGGTCTGATCGTGCAGGCGGTGATTATGCTGGTCACCGTGGTCATCGTCGGGCTCGTCACGTTCTGGGCCCTTGACCGCGTTGACAGCGCCCCGCTCGACCAAAAGGATGCCGTCATAGCCGGCTCGGTGCTGGCCGGCTTGCTGTCTGCCATCATTCCGATCGCTCTGTCGCTCATCGCTTCTGCGTTGCTGCAGGCCGTCATCGTGGTCGAGGTGGCCCGCGCGACCCTGGGCGAGAAACTGCGGCTCGGCACTCTGTGGCGCCGGGCGGCGACTCGTCTCTGGCCGCTAACCCTGTGGACCCTGCTGCTGGGCGGTGCGCTGCTCGTCGGCGTGGCCGTGCTGGCCGGCATCGTCGTGCTCCTGATCAGCGTCGGCGGTGCCGTCGGCCTCGTCGCCGGCGTTCTCATCGGTGTCTTCGGCGGTCTGCTGCTCGCGGCTGCGAGCGCATTCCTCTTCACCAAAACCAGTGTGGTTCCGAGCCTGATCGTGCTGGAGGAGCTGGGCCTGCGGGCATCCGTTATTCGGTCGTGGTCGCTGACGCGCGGCTACTTCTGGCGCACCCTGGGCATTCTGCTGCTGATCACCGTGATCGTGCAGGTCATCAGCCAGATCATCAGCATGCCCGTGTCGCTGCTCATGGGAATCGGCACTACGCTCGTCGACCCTGCCGGGGCGTTCATGGAGCAGTCGTCCATCATCCTCACCGTCATCAGCCTGATTATCGCCATTCCCGTAGCGGCGGTGGCGGCTGTTGTGCAGTCAGCGACCATAGCGCTGGTCTATCTCGACCTGCGCATGCGCAAGGAAGGCCTCGACCTTGAGCTGGCCCGCTACGTCGAATCGGCAGCGCAGGGCGGCGACGTACCCGACCCGTATCTGGCGCCAACCGTGTCCGGCGGATACTCGGCGGTATGACCGAGGTGGGCCTAACGCAGCTCGGATCGATGGTCGAATCACTCCTCGACCGCTTCACGTTCGGCGTGCCGCATGATGTTCCGGTGGTTCCTGATGCGCCAGACGCCCGCCAGTGGCTGCGCGAAGAGCTCGTTAAAGCCCCGTACGCAGCGGCCCGGCCGACCTGGTTCGACCGGGCGTCTCAGGCTTTTCTCGACTGGCTCAATTCGCTGGCTGGCAGCGGCGACGGCAGCCTGACGGGTTGGGTTCCGATTGTCGCGGCCGTGCTCGTGCTCGCGGTGCTCGTGGCGGGCTGGCTGCTGTTCGGCGCGCCAAAACTGGCCAGGCGCCGCCGGGCAGATCTCGACCTGTTCGGCGCGATCGACCAGCGCAGCAGCTCCGAGATGCGTGCGGCGGCCGACGCGGCGGCCGGTCGCGGTGACTGGAGCCTGGCCTGCGAGGAGATTTTTCGCGCCCTGGCCCGCGGCTTGGCTGAACGCACGGTGCTCTCAGTCACGCCCGGCACGACCGCGCATGATTTCGCTGCCCGGGCTCAGCTGGCGTTTCCGTCCCACGGTCCGGCACTGGCCCGCGCTGCAGACACCTTTGATCGGGTGCGCTACCTCGAACAGGTCGGTCTCGAGCCCGACTACCGCGCCCTCGCCGCGCTCGAGGCTGAATTACGGGCTGCGGCGCCCGCCATACTCGCCCCACTGACCGAGGCGGGTCGGTCATGAGCGCAACGCTCGGTTCCCCAACCGATGCGCCTGTTCGCTTGACTGGTACTGCCGACAGCACGACCGTGGCTACCCCGACCCTGCGAGCGCTGCTGGGCCGCTCCTCATTCTGGCTGATCGCCACTGCCTGCATTCTGGCCACCGCGATTGTCGCCGTGCTCGTGTCCGGCGGCAGCCAGGCGGCTGGCCGAGCGCTTGCCGGGGACAACGCTGCTCCGGCCGGCTCGATGGCGCTCGTGGAGGTGCTTCGCCAGCAGGGTGTCACCGTGACTCTCGCCAGTTCCCTGGCCGAGGTGCGGGGCGCAGTCGGACCAAATTCAACCGTGTTCCTGTACGACGAGAACAGCTACCTCGATCAGTCGCAGCTGCGCGAACTGGGTGACCTCGCCACGCGCACCGTTGTCGCGGCACCGGATTTTCTGGCTCTTCAGGCGCTGGCCCCGACCGTGGGCTTTGGCGGTGTGTCCGAATCCGACACTCTCGCCGCTGACTGCTCGGTGCCGACCGCGAATCGAGCGGGGGAACTGTCACCGGGCGGGGACACCCTGTCCATTCCGCCCGGGAGCGGGCAGTTGCTTCTCACCGGTTGTTTTGCCAGCGACACCAACACTTTCTCGCTGGTTCAGGTGCAGAACGACACGACCGGCCGGATCATCTCCCTCGTGCCCGACGCCCGCCTGTTTAATAATGAGCACATCGCTGACTACGGTAATGCGGCGCTCGCACTCGGGTTACTGGGGCCGAGCGACTCGCTGGTCTGGTACCTGCCGACACTGGCCGATCTGCCCCGCACCGGGCCTCCGTCACTCGCCGATTTGATGCCCGGCTGGGTCACCCCGGTGCTCGTTCTGCTCACACTCGCCGCGGCCGCCGCCGCGTTCTGGCGGGGAGCGCGGTTCGGACCGCTCGTGGCCGAGAACCTGCCGGTCACGGTGAAAGCGAGCGAGACCATGGAAGGTCGCGCCCGATTATACGCGCGCAGCAATGCCCGGCTGAGGGCGCTGGACGCCTTGCGGGTCGGCGCTGTGCAGCGACTCGCCCTCGCTGTTGGCCTGGGCCGCCTCGCGCACCTGGGGGAGGTCGTCGGCTCGGTCGCCCATTTCACCGGCCGCACTCCCGACGACGTGCGGCGAGTGTTGGTGGACGCGATCCCCAAATCCGACGCGCAGCTGATGGCATTCTCCGACGCTTTACAGGCTCTCGAACACGCGACCGGTCAGGCCGTACGAGCCGGGGCCGCGCCGGCTGCTCGGGCGTCGGCATCCGTTTCTCAGGAATTACCACCCCCTCCAGCCGAAAGAATGGACCCATGACCACTCCAGCCACCCCAATCACGCCCGCTGACTCGCTCGCAGCTGCGGTGCCCTCGACCGCAGAGGATGCCGCCGCACTGCGGGCCGCGCTCAACCGGGTGCGCTTAGAGGTCACAAAGGCCGTCGTTGGGCAAGACGGCGCGGTGACCGGGCTGATCATCGCGTTGCTCGCGCGCGGCCATGTGTTGCTTGAGGGCGTGCCCGGAGTGGCCAAAACGCTGCTCGTGCGTACGCTCAGCCACGCGCTGAGCCTCGACACGAAGCGCATCCAGTTCACGCCCGACCTGATGCCAGGGGACGTGACCGGGTCGCTCATCTACGATGCTCGCGCGGGCGAGTTCGAGTTTCGGCAGGGCCCGGTGTTCACCAACATCATGCTCGCCGACGAGATCAACCGGACGCCGCCGAAGACGCAGTCCGCACTGCTTGAGGCCATGGAGGAACGCCAGGTCAGCGTTGACGGCGAATCGCTCAAGCTGCCGGAGCCGTTCATCGTGGCGGCGACCATGAACCCGATCGAGTACGAGGGCACGTATACGCTGCCGGAAGCGCAGCTGGACCGGTTTCTGCTCAAGCTCGTGCTCGAAGTCCCCCAACGGGTCGATGAGATCGAGGTACTGCGCCGCCACGCTGCCGGTTTCAATCCGCGCGACCTGGCCGGGGCCGGGGTGAGCGCGGTGCTCGGACAGGTCGAACTTGCCGCGGCGCAGGCCGCGGTGGCCCGGGTCGGTTCGAGTGCGGATGTGCTCGCCTACATCGTCGACCTGGCCCGCGCCACGCGCACGAGTCCCTCGGTCAAGCTCGGGGTCAGTCCCCGCGGAACGACCGCGCTGCTCGCCGCCACCAAGGCGTGGGCCTGGCTGAGCGGCTATGACTCGATCACGCCCGATCACGTGCAGGCGATGGCGTTGCCGGTCTGGCGACACCGGGTGCAGCTGCGCCCGGAGGCCGAACTCGAGGGCGTCTCGGTAGATGCCATTCTGCGCGGCGTGCTGCAGCAGGTTCAGGTTCCGATCTAACGATGACGCTCAGCGGACGGTTCGTTCTTCTCCTCGCCCTCGGGGTGGTGCCTATCGTGCTGTTCGGGCCCGATCCTACGGCCGCCACCGGCGTTCTTTTTCTCTGGCTGCTGCTGGTGTTCGTGCTTGGCGGCCTTGACCTCGCTTTGGCGGCGTCTCCGCGTGCCGTGACGGTCGAACGGATGCTGCCCGCCCGGGTTCGACTCGGGGAATCCGTCACGAGCGAGCTGTACCTCACCAACACCGGGCGCCGCCGCCTGGTCGGCGTCGTGCGGGATGCCTGGCAGCCGTCAGCAGGCGCCGGACGCAATCGCAGCCGCGTCGTGATCCCGTCCGGGGAACGGCGGCTCGTCTCGCTCACGCTCACACCATTTCGGCGCGGAGAACGACGGGTCGAACAGGTGACGGTGCGCTCGCGCGGGCCGCTTGGCCTGTGGAACCGCCAGGCCACGCTGAACGCGCCGGGGCGCATCCGGGTATTGCCGCCCTTTCATGCCCGTAAACACCTGCCCGCACGAATCACGCGACTCAAGGAACTCGACGGACGCACGAGCGTGATGGTGCGCGGGCAGGGCACCGAGTTCGATTCGCTGCGCGAATACGTGCGCGGCGACGACGTGCGCTCGATCGACTGGCGGGCCACTGCCAGGCGCAACGATGTGATGGTGCGCACCTGGCGACCGGAGCGCGATCGCCGCGTCATCATTCTGCTCGACACCGGGCGAACCTCGGCGGCGCGGGTCGATAACGAGCCACGCCTCGACACCGCATTCGAGGCTTCCCTGCTGCTCGCCGCTCTCACCTCGGTTGCCGGCGACCGGGTAGATTTTCTCGCGTTCGACCGCCGGGTGCGCGGCCGTGTGCAGGGGGCCAGCGGGGCCGCCCTGCTCTCGCAGCTGGTCGATTCCATGGCCCTGATCGACCCGGAACTGATCGAGATGGACTGGGCCGCCGTTCCCGGGCAGGTGCGGTCCATCACGAGCCAGCATGCACTGGTCGTGGTGCTCACCTCGGTCGACGCCGCGGGGGCGTCGACCGGGCTGTTGTCGGTGCTGCCCCAGCTCACCAAACGACACACGGTGATCGTGGCCTCCGTGCTCGACCCTGCCACCGTGCTCGCCGCAGCCACCCGCGGTGGTCGCGACGAAATTTACCGGGCGGCGGCGGCGGAACGGGCCCTGCTCGACGTGGCACGCGTATCGGCTGCTATCCGTCGGCTGGGAGCGGATGTTGTCACCGCCTCGCCCGCGCAGCTCCCGCCGGCCCTGGCCGACCGCTACATCGCCCTCAAGGCTGCCGGCCGGCTCTGACGACCAACGGCTGCGGGGACACCCTTGGCGCCGTCCGCGTCAACACCACTCCCGCCACTCAAGACCGTGGAGACGACCAGAGACGACCAGAGACGACCAGAGACGACCAGAGACGACCAGAGACGACCAGAGACGATAGCGTCTAGTTTCGGCAATCGGCAGCGAGGCGAGGTGTCAGGCAGCGTAGATGCGGGTGCTTCCGGCCTCAAACTCACTCAGGTCGCCGGTTTCACCGGCGCGAGTGGCGCGGCCGCCGACCCCGATCATGTACGTCAGGAATGCGCCGAGCGCGACGGCTCCGATCCCGATCTTGATCGGCCATGGCCACGCCTGCGGAGTGACGAATCCCTCGATGGTGCCCGACACCAGCAACACGAAAACGAGACCGATGGCCACCGTGAACAGCGCACGGCCGTCTTCGGCGAGCGCCTGCCCGCGGGTGCGGGCACCGGGGGCGATCCAGGCCCAGAAAATGAGCAGTCCACCAGCCGCTGCCACGAAGATAGCGGTCAGTTCGAGCAGCCCGTGCGGAGCGATGTAGAGAAAGAATACGTCACCCTTGTCATAGGCGAACATGATCGCTGCTGTGGTGCCGAGGCTCATGGCGTTTTGCAAAATAATGAACGGAACGTAGACCCCGGTGATGCCAAAGGCGATGCACTGTGCGGCGATCCAGGCATTGTTCGTCCAGACAAATCCAGTGAATGACGCCGCAGGGTTCGCCGAGTAATAGCCGACGAAGTCCTCGTTGGCCAGCTGGGCGAGTTGGGTCTCCGTTCCCAGATTCGCGAGCACCTCTGGATCGTTGTAGGCCCACACCGCGTACAATCCGGCGACGAGAAAGGTCACCACGGCGACCACAAGCGTGAGCCAGCGCAGCCGATAGAGGGCCGCCGGCAACTGGGCGACGAAAAATCGCGGAATTTGCGCCAACACATTGGCATTCACGCCGGTGAAACGCAGCCGGGCACGAGAGAGACCGACCGACAGCCGGTCACCTTCAAGAGTCGACCCGGCAGTGGACTTGATCGCTGAGAGCTGGGTGGCACCGGCCTGATAGCGCTCGATGAGTTCGTCGGACTGGGCACCGCTCAACTCCCGCCGGGCTCCGAGCTCGGTCAGGCGGTCCCAGTCGGCGCGATGCGCGGCCGTGTAAGCATCGAGATCCATCTGGTTCAATAGTAGACATGAACGAGACCGGGCGTCCCGCCGATCGTGCCGACCGTCACAGTGATCTGATTCGCGACGACGAGCTCGTCACCGGCGAGGCAGTTGCGCTCGACGTACGCCCCGCCAGCGTCATTCTGCGCGCCGCCGGCTCCATCATCGACACGATCGCCTATCTGGCCCTGTACCTGCTCATTATGCTGGCCCTAGTTATGACCATCGCGGGCGATACCGACTCGGCGCTCACCCAGGCCATCTCGATTGCCGCGCTCGTCTTCGCCGTACTGATCGTGCCGGTGCTGGTCGAGACCCTCACTCACGGTCGATCGCTCGGCAAGCTCGCCATCGGTGCCCGCATTGTACGCGACGACGGCGGAGCGATCTCCCTGCGCCACGCATTCATTCGGGCCTTGACCGGGGTGCTGGAGATCATCATGACGCTCGGCGGGCTCGCCGCCATCACAGCTTTGCTCAACGGCCGATCGAAGCGCCTCGGCGACCTCCTGGCTGGCACGTACAGCCAGCACGAGCGCGTCCAGCGCAACAAAGAGATCCCGCGCCCGATGCCCGAAGCATTGCTGACGTGGTCGCAGACCGTTGATATTGCCAGGCTGCCCGACCAGCTGGCGCGGCGGGTGGCCCAGTACCTTCGGCAGTCACCTCACCTGACCCCACTGACCCGCGAACGTCTGGCTCAGACCCTCTCGGCGGAGGTCACTCCGTTCGTCTCCCCACTGCCCGATGCTCCGGCTGAGTCCTTCCTCATCGGAGTCGCCGCCGTGCGCCGAGAACGCGAATACACCGCACTCCTCCTCGAGCGCGAGCGCCTGGCGCGCCTGGCCCCGATCTTGACCGGCCTCCCCCATGGCTTCCCCAACCGCTGATGTCGTCATCGCGTGTGGGTCGAGCGATACGCCGCAGGCAGCAGCTGGCATGCCCGGTTTCGTCAAGTCCGACTTCACCCCGACACGTCCCGGAGTGAATTTGACGATGGCGAAGGCTCGGAGTCGTCATAATTCGCGACGTGGCCTGCCCGGTGTCAGACTTGAAACATGGTGCCTTCACTACCAATCCTCGATTTCTCTCAACTCGACGCTGGCGAGGCCGAAGCTGCGGTATTCCGAGCTGAACTCCTGCGCGTCACCCACGAGGTCGGGTTCTTCTACCTGACCGGCCACGGCGTCGACCCGCAGCTGACGAAGGAGCTTCTCGCCGTCTCTCGTAAGTTCTTTGACTTGCCGGCCGAGCAGAAACTCAAGCTGGAAAACATCCACAGTCCCCAGTTTCGTGGTTATACCCGCGTCGGTGGGGAGCTCACCGCCAACGCCATCGACTGGCGTGAACAAATCGACATCGGGGTAGACCGCAAGCCCGTGCCCTTCGCCGCTGGAACTCCAGATTATTGGCGCCTTGAGGGCCCGAATCTCTGGCCGGAGTCCCTGCCTGAGCTGAAGACCGTCGCTCTGCGCTGGAATGCAGAGCTGAGCCGCATCGCGCTTCGCCTGCTGCGCGCCTGGGCACTCGCCCTCGGCAGCCCCGAGAACGTCTTCGACGCCGCTTTCGCCGAGAACGCTTTTCTCCTGACCAAGATCGTGCGTTATCCCGGCCAGCCTGTACGTGCGCAGGGTGTGGGCGAGCACCGCGATGGTGGGGTTCTCACGCTGCTGCTCGTCGAACCTCACAAAGACGGTCTGCAAGTCGAACACGACGGCGAGTGGATCGACGCTCCCCCGCTCGAGGGCGCCTTCGTCGTCAACATCGGCGAAATGCTCGAGCTGGCAACGGATGGCTACCTCAAGGCCACCCTGCACCGCGTCTTCTCCCCTGAAGACGGCTCCGACCGCATCTCCGTGCCGTTCTTCTTCAATCCAGCACTCGACACCGTAATGCCGAGGCTGCAGCTCGACGAGGGCCTGTCTCGCGAGGCCCGCGGGCTCTCCGCCGACCCGACCAACAGTCCCATTCTCGAAACCACCTACGGTGACAACGCGCTGCGCTACCGCCTGCGCGCCCACCCCAACGTGGCCGCCGCCCACCACGCCGATCTGCTCTAACGCCAGACGACGGATGAGGCAGAGGCCGAAGCATCCGTCCCGACAAGCGCCGGGTTGCGGAGACTCGGTTGGGCCCGTTTGATACGGATGATAGCGGGCTGGTGAGTGTGAAAATCGGTTTCTTCCTCGATACGTGGAATGTATCCCCGCCCGAGAACGTGCGGATATAGGTGATATCGGCAACCCATCTGCATTTGCTGACAGATCGACTCGACCCGTATTCCTGCTCGTTCACGTCGATGACCGTGTTCATCTGACGGAGCAGCGCTCTCTGAGTGGTGTCGACGATTGGTGGAGATCTTTACGGAAACGGCTGGTTGGCCTGGCGTAAATAGGTTTTCAGAAAGAGGGCCGTTCGCTGGAATGCGTCTGCTGTCTCGTCTGCGGCGTGGCGTGGAAGGTCCGGGTCCAGGGCGAAGCCGTGGCGAACTTTGGGGTACACCACCACCACGGATTGCGTGATGCTGTGGGTCAGGATTTCGCGCATCCGTTGAATGTCACGGGCGGGGGTACTGGCGTCTTTGCCGGCATATATTCCCAGCCAGGGTGCCTTGAGCACGCGTGCGGCATCGATTCCGCTGAGGATGCCAGGCCAGCGTGGAGACGCCAAGTTGGCGCCGTAGAAGGTGACTGCGGCATCGATGTGCAGTGTTGCTGCCGCCCACAATGCGAGGGTGCCTCCCATGGAGAAACCTATTATCGCTACTTTCTGTGCTCCCTGGGCGCGAATCCAGGCCTGGGCGCTCTCGATGTCACAGGTGAGCCCTGCCGTCGTGAGGGTGTTGTGGTACCGGCGGGCTTGCGCGAATTTTCCATCGGTAACGACGGGGTCTTTGATGCGGTGGTAGAGGTGCGGCGCGGCGGTGATGTAACCGCAGTCGGCCAGTCGAACGACGAGATCGGCAACTGGCGCGGAGAGGCCCCACACCTCATGGAGCACGATGATTCCAGCCCGTGCTACGCCGGCCGGTACTGACACTGTCAGTGGGACACCGTTCGCTCCTGCAGTGTTAATCGCGCGCGAATGGTCGGAACGGTTCGGGATCGGTTGCATGCTTTCTCCGTTCGTTCACGGACACCTATGGCCGCGGTGTTATCGGGGATATCCGCGCCTAGCTCGTGTGACCCGGTGAACCGCAACGAGCAAGCCTCCTGCACTGATCAGGTTAGCGACGGCTTCAGCATGGCAACAGGGCGATGGCCAACGTCCAGGGGTTCCCCGTTATTGCGGAACCGAGTGTCGGGCGCACACATCTGATATTCCTGATGCGGGCTGTAGTAGGTGCGGTTCAATGGGAGCATGGCTGAAACCTGTGTGTACACGATCGGGCACTCGACTCATCCCATTGAGGAGTTCGTTGAAATGTTGAATAGACACGGTGTCGAACGACTCATCGACGTGCGCACCGTTCCGGGGTCTCGTCACAACCCGCAATTTGGGGAACACGAACTTATCGCCAGCATGCCGAAGGCAGGTATCGACTATCAGCGACTCGCCGAGCTCGGCGGGCTACGGCACACCCCGGTGGCAGAAGAATCTATCAATGGAGCGTGGCGTAACAGGAGCTTTCGCAACTACGCCGACTACATGCAAACGCCCGAGTTCGTCGCCGGTGTCGATGAGTTGATGGCGCTGGCGAGGAAGCAGACCGTAGCGATCATGTGTGCCGAGGCCGTGCCCTGGCGTTGTCATCGATCACTGATCGGAGATGCGTTGCTGGCCCGGGGCCTTCAGGTTGCCGACATCATGAGCCCAACCTCGACCAAGCCGCACACCCTGACCAGCTTTGCCAAGGTCAACGGTGACCGTGTCTGGTACCCACCGGAAGAGTGATCAACGAGGGTGCACGGCAGCCCGTCGTGAATGTGTTGACACGAGCTACCGCGAGTGAAAGTCTGAAATGTAGGCATCAGCGAGCGAAACGAGGACAGTATGGCCGAATTCACAACGGACACTGATCAGCTCACGGGGGTGCGGCATCGCACCATTTCCGTCGATGGGCTAGAGCTCTTTTATCGGGAGGCGGGGCCCGCGGACGGTCCAACGATCGTGCTGCTGCACGGTTTCCCTGCTGCGTCGCACCAGTATGCGCGCCTGATGGATCGGCTCAGCGATCGGGTGCACCTCATTGCACCGGATTACCCGGGGTTCGGTTACAGCAGTGCTCCCACCTCGAGTAGTGACGGCGGGGACTTTGTTTACTCTTTCGATCACGTCGCCGAAGTTATCGAAGCATTTCTGGTCACCCTCGGCATCGACGCGTTCTTCATGTACGTTTTCGACTTCGGCGCTCCTATCGGGTATCGCATCGCGGCGCGACATCCGAATTGGATACAGGGAGTCATTGCACAAAATGGCAACGCCTACGAGTCCGGACTAGGACCGAATATGCAGCCGGTGGTTCAGTACTGGATAAATCAGAAGGAAATGGAGCCTGTCATCCGCGGAGCGCTTACAGCTGAGGCAACGCGCTCCCAACATCTCGAGGGGGCCGCGCATCCGGATTTCGTCGATCCGGACGCATGGACCTTGGACCAACACTGGCTTGATCAAGCTGGACGAGACCAGATCATGCTGGATTTGCTCTATGACTATCAGTCCAACGTCGCACTGTATCCCGCGTGGCAAGCGTGGATGCGCGAGCACCAGCCCCCCATGCTATTGCCCTGGGGCCGTAACGATCAGTTCTTTTCTGAATCAGGGGCGCGCGCGTATCTTGACGACCTACCGTCTGCTGAACTGCACCTGCTCGACACCGGGCACTTCGTCTTGGACGAACAGCTGGACACCGTTGTGCATCTGATCGATGACTTCATCGGGCGACACACTCCATAGGAGCCACTCGACGCACACGCACCGCAAAAACAGACAGATAGATTGAGGTCGTCAGCTGTTTGTAAACGCTGATCCGAAACGAAACCCATTCGCTTCTTGTTAGTTGACAACCTTCGACGCTTCGGCTGTCGAATATGCGGCAGTTGGCTTCAACGCGTCAGCCTTCGGTCGCGGCATTTTAGTGATGATGGGGACGATCAACGACGTCAGGGCAATAATGCCCATGACGGTGTAACCCAGCGTGTAGTCCTTATCCGCGCCGATGAGAGCAGCGATGATTGGTGAACCGATGATCCCACCGAGGCTCCACCCGATGATCATGAGCCCGTAGATCGCACCAGCGTGTTTGACTCCGAAGAAGTCTCCCGCCGTTGCGGGCATCGTGCCGAACCCGCCGCCGAAGCAGAGATAGACGATGGCGGCGAGGACGAAGAACAGCACAGCGTTGCTGGCGTGGGGAATGACCAGCAAACAGATACCCTGCAGGCCGAGCATCAGACCGAATGTCGTCATCCGACCGGTCTTCCCAGAAACCCATGCCCAAAAAACACGGCCACCTCCATTGAACAGCGCCAACACTCCGACGAGCGCGGCAGCACCGCCGATGCTATAACCGGCGATGTCGATCGCACTCGAGTTGGCCTGGGCGACCAACGCAATGCCGACAGTGACGTTGAGGGTGAGAATTCCCGCCAGAAAATACCACTGCGGTGTCCGTAGTGCCTCTTTTTCGGTGAACTGCTTGTAGCTGTCGTGCGCCCTACCTGTGGAGGCAGGCACCCAACCTGGAACCGCGTATCCGGCAGGCGGGTTATGGAAGAATGCCGCGCCTATCAGCGCGAGCACAAGGTAACCGATGCCAAGAGGCAAAAAAGCCCGGTTCGGTTCCGTCGGAGTCATAGCGATCAACCACTGGGCGATGGGTGCGGTCAGGACCGCTCCAAATCCGAAGCCAGCTACGGCAAGTCCGGTGATGAGACCGCGTTTGTCTGGGAACCACTTCTGCAACATTGCAATCGGTACGATGTACGCCAAGCCGAGGCCGAATCCGCTGATGACTCCGTAGCCGAGGATCAGGAGCCACAGCTGGGTGTTGTCATGCGAGAGCGCGAACGAGGCAAGGATGCATCCGAAGGCATAGATGGTGCCTCCGGCCAGGGCCACCGGCCGCGGCCCCTTCTTATCCTGGATCCTCCCACCGATGTAGCTGCCGATGAAAATCATGCCGATTGTCACGGTGAATGGCAAAGATGCTTCCGGATTGGTGAGTCCCATGGCATCCGGGCTCTGCAATGCTGAACTGAACACACTCCACGCGTAGACAGCGCCAATCGAGAACTGCAGCAAAAGCGCTGCAATCACGATCCCCCATCGCCCCGCCGTCGGTTTTTTGGTCGTTCCACCGGTCACAGTGGCTGATGAATACATAGTTCTACCCTTCTAATGGTTATGGGTAAGTCCCCCACTAAACCATTCATGGCGCGCGGCCCATCGCTAATCCCACTCTGGGATCCCGCAGAGGAGTTTGTCAAAAATAAAGCCTAAGAGGGGTTTGTCAAAAATGAAATCGGAAACACCCGCGATCGATTGTTATCTCATCGTCACTCACTTTGTGTACAGACTAAGTGCGCCCCTGTCAACACTGGCCTAACTGCAGGCACCACAAGAATTCGTGGCATGCGAATTGGGCTTTAGGCGCGGATTTCACTGCGGGACGCCAGCGGCCAGCGTGACATTTCAGGTCGCTATTCGCGTTCAGCCGCTCTCAGGCGTCCTTTTTCACGAATAGCGAAACATCACTCTCAGCAGGCGATTTGTCGTCCCGTCGTTACCCACTCAGCTATTTAGTCCTATCAGCTCAGTGAGCGCTACGCAAATACCAGCTCCCGATTTGGAAGGAGCGGAGAACGATTTCGACTCTATCTACATCTGATAACGCGTCCGAATTTCCTCCGCCGCAGTGGGTTTTGGTCGCGCCCAGCGGGTGTCGATCCCGGTTCAGTCCGACCCAGATCCAGACATCGCATATCAACAGAAGCGTACGCCCCCACTGATAACCGCATTTAGACTCCTATGCGAACTCTGTGATGCGGATGGCTTTTGTGAAAAACAGATGCCTGAAAATAATGTACGTCCACCGCGTTGAAAATATTTTTCACGGGGTTTTATTGTCGCGACGATTCATTTTTAGGAGCAGGATGGACATATGAAACGTGCAGCACCGGTAAATGACATCAACGAAAGCAATCTCGTCGTTAAGAAGCCAAGAACTCACGCAGCGGGCCTCGAAGCCGTCGTGGTGGCCCTTGACCGTGGAATTGCTCAGGCTGGACTGTCCCGCACAGCCCGCTCATTGCTTCGCCTGAATCAGCGTGACGGCACCGACTGCCCCGGATGCGCCTGGCCCGAATCCCAAGGGCACCGAAAAACAGCTGAGTTCTGCGAAAACGGCGCCAAGGCCGTGGCCGAGGAGAGCACCACCCGCACGGTAAGTCCGTCTTGGTGGGCGCAGCATTCCGTCGAGGAGCTCGCAACCAAGACCGAATACTGGCTGGGCAATCAGGGCCGTATCACCCACCCTGTGGTCATCCGTCCCGGTGACACGCACTACTCGCAAATCAGCTGGGACGATGCCTTCGAGCTCGTCGGGCAGAAGATTCGCGAGAGCACTCCGAAGCGCACCGTCTTCTACACCTCGGGTCGAACGGTCAATGAATCGGCGTTCATGTACCAGCTTTTTGCGCGGTCCATCGGCACCAACAACCTGCCGGACTGTTCAAATATGTGCCACGAATCTTCGGGGTCGGCGCTGAACCCAACGATCGGCATCGGCAAGGGCACGGTCTCGCTTGACGATATCCATCAGGCCGAGCTCATCTTCGTCGTCGGCCAGAACCCCGGCACAAACCATCCCCGAATGCTGTCCGCCCTGGCCGCATGCAAGGATAATGGTGGAAAAATCGTCGCCGTCAACCCGCTGCCCGAGGCGGGACTGTTCAACTTCAAGGACCCGCAGACCCCCTCCGGACTGATCGGAAGCGGTACCAACCTCGCCGACGAATTTCTGCAGATCAAGGTCGGCGCCGACCTGGTCCTGTTTCAGGCACTCGGTCACCTCCTACTCGAAGAGGAAGAGCGCGTGCCAGGTTCCGTCGTGGATCACTCCTTCATCGCTGAGAACACCGATGGGATAAACGCCTATCGGGCCGCCCGCAAGACCATCGACTGGGAGGTGACCGAAGCCGCTACCGGCCTGTCACGCACACAAATCGCCACGGTTGCTCAGATGATGGTCAACTCCAAAGCCACCATCATCTGCTGGGCCCTCGGACTCACGCAGCAGCCGCACTCCGTAAACACGCTCAAGGAGATCATCAATCTGCTCCTGCTGCAGGGAAACTTCGGCAAGCCCGGCGCGGGGGCGTGTCCGGTGCGGGGACACTCCAACGTACAGGGCGACCGCACTATGGGCGTCTGGGAAAAGCCGCAGGAGCCAATGCTCGCGGCCCTGGACAAGGAATTCTCGATTGAATCCCCGCGCGAACATGGCCTCGACTCAGTCGACACCGTGGACGCGTTCGAGAACAACAATGTTGACGTCTTCATTTCCATGGGCGGTAACTTCGCGCTGGCATGCTCGGACACCGATCTACTGGAGGCAGCGATGCAGCGGGTAGGCCTGACAGTGAGCGTGTCGACCAAACCCAACCGGTCGCACGTCCGCCACGGACTGACCTCGTTGATTCTGCCGACCCTCGGCCGCACGGATACCGATGACAAACATCCGGGTGGCCGTCAGGTGCTCAGCGTCGAAGATTCCATGTCCGTTGTGCGCACCACCCAGGGACGCCTGAAACCGGTTTCAGACCACATGCTGGCCGAACCCGTGATCATCGCCCGCATGGCTAACGCCACCCTCGGCGCCGACCACGTCATCGATTGGAAGGCCATGGCTGACGACTATGACGTCATTCGTGACCACATCTCGCGGGTTCTCCCAGGTTTCACTGACTTCAACGCCCGACTCAAGACGAAGAACGGCTTCGTGTTGCCGAACCCGCCACGAGATACCCGCAGCTTCAAGACCGACATCGGTCTTGCCCGCTTCACAGTGAGCCCGCTGGAATACCTCACCCCGCCGGTCGGCCACCTCATCTTGCAGACCATGCGCAGCCACGACCAGTACAACACCACGTTCTACGGTCTTGACGACCGCTACCGCGGCATCTCCAACGGTCGCCGGGTGATTCTGATCAATGCCGAAGATGCGATAGAAATGGGTTTCTCTGATCGTGCCGCGGTCGATGTGATCAGTACCTTCCAGGGTGCCGAACGCCGCGCGGACGACTTTCGTCTCGTGTTCTATCCGACTCCACGCGGTTGTGTGGCGGCGTACTTCCCGGAGGCGAACGCGTTGATGCACCGCGAGCTCGTAGCGAGAGAATCGAACACCCCCGGCTACAAGGCCATGGCGGTGCGGTTTGTGGCACGTGCCGAGTAATCTGCCCTGTTGAGCCCACCGACTGAACCCGGCCCTTCCAACCAATGGGAGGGGAGGCCGGGTTCGGTTTAAGCGCTGGCCGGCGCGGCAACGATGCCTCCCGCGCCACGGACCATCGTGAGTAGTGCTGCGACCCACGCGAAAACTCTACGTGCCACGATGCTCACTCATGAATGCCTTAATGCATGCGAAAACGCTGGCGCGATCGGCGATACTACGTGCCTCCCCTGTCACGATGAAAGCACCAGCAAAGCTCCCCGCGAAGCGCATGGCACTGGTCAGCTTCAACTTCGGGGACTACCGTGGCTTCAATACGCGCTGATGAACGTCTTGGCACGATCGCTCGCTCCTTGACGCGTTTACACGCAATGCTCGTGGCGAATCCGATGAAAAGAAGGAAAAAATGACCGACGACAGCGGCACCCAAGACGAACCGGTTCAGGACCAACATTTCCAACCGGATGACGCCAAAGCTGCAGGGATCCTGATGCAACAAGAAGCTGATCTGGCCGGTCATGACGAGGAGCACGTTCTCACCGCTTTACGTCAGCGCTTTACGGACATCGGGGTACACATCGACGAGGACACGCTCCTGGCTCATGCACATCGCATCGCGAGCCTCAGACCGAATGATTTCTCAAAAAAGTAAACCCCTGCCCAAAGACGTGAACTGCGTCATCTTGAACCTTGCGCCCTCCCCCTCCCGCCGGCGCCGGCGAGGAAAGTGCCCCGCCACAAACGGACGCTTGCGTAACGCAACATGGAATTGGACTGCACCAAGTGTGACGCAACGAATCTGTTCCTGTTGTGGGCGGGGTGGCGGGATATTCGCGGGGTGTCGAGTTTTCGGGTGGTTTTGGGGGTTTCCGCACGTTCTTCGCGGAAGCCCCC